>JAPLUH010000209.1 GCA_026397675.1 Verrucomicrobiota bacterium | reverse complement strand
ACCTTGGAGGAAGTGACCGGCGGCGAAGAAGGCCCTTTCGCCGGGGTGATGGATTCCATTCGGCTCGTCCAACGCAAGTACGCCGAGCGCAAGCGCAAGGCTGGGCTCATGGACTTTGATGACCTGCTGGTGCTCTGGCTGCGACTCCTTCAAGACTTTCCCGACATCGCCGAGACCTACCAGCGACGCTTTCAGTTCGTCCTCGTGGACGAGTACCAGGACACCAACATCCTTCAGGCCACGCTGCTCGACTGCCTGACCTTGCGGAACCGAAACCTCATGGCCGTCGGAGATGACGCACAGAGCATCTACTCCTGGCGAGGGGCCAACTTCGCCAACATCCTTAAATTCCCCGAGCACCATGCCGGCGCCAAGGTCTTCAAGATCGAGACCAACTACCGCAGCACGCCGGAAATTCTCGCCCTGGCCAACGCCGCCATTGCCGCCAACCTGCGCCAGTTCCCCAAGGCTCTCCAGGCCCATCGGCCATCGGGTCAAAAGCCAGCCCTCATCGTCTCGACCGATGCCAGGGAACAGGCCGCCTTCATCGCTCAACGCGCCCTAGAATTGCGCGACGAAGGAATTCCCCTGTCAGAGGCCTGCGTCTTGTACCGCTCGCACTTCCATGCGCTGGAACTGCAAATGGAGCTCACCCGGCGCAATATTCCCTTCGTCATTACCAGCGGCATTCGCTTTTTCGAACAAGCCCACATCAAGGACGTAGCCGCCTACCTCAAGCTCATCGTCAACCCCTCCGACGAACTGGCCTTCAAACGCCTGGCCCAGATGCTTCCCGGGGTCGGTGGGAAAAGTGCGAGCACCCTCTGGAGCGCCTTCAGTGCTCGGTTTCTTACGACGTCGGAATCCACGCCAGAGTTCGAGGTGTCGGACAATGATGGAGCACTACCCACAGTTCGCCCTATCGCTCCCGAGCTCAGCGCTATCAGCCGTTGCGTTCCCAAGAAGGCGGCGGTGGCTTGGGCCCAGTTCACCGCCACCATTGCACAATGCGAGAGTTCGGAGCGTCGAGGGCTACCCGGTCGCTTGATCCGGTGGGTGCTGGAAGCCGACTACGAGGACTACCTTCGCAAGACCTACGAAAACGCCCGCAACCGACTGGAAGACCTCGCCCAGCTTGCGGCCTACGCCGACTCCTTCGAAGACACCAGTCTCTTCCTTTCGGAATTAGCTCTGCAGTCCAACATCGAAGCTGAACAAAACAAGCAACGAGAGGGAGACGACGAGGATCGACTCAAGCTCTCGACAGTCCACCAGGCCAAGGGCCTCGAGTTTCGGGCCGTGTTCATCATCATGCTCTGCGACGGTTTGTTTCCGAGCGGGCGCTCGGCAGAGACTGCCGACGGCGAGGAGGAAGAGCGTCGGCTCTTCTACGTCGCGCTGACACGGGCCAAGGACGAACTTTACCTCTGCCGTCCCCTGCTCCGATTCATGGCGGGAGCCGGCGAGGCCTTCCAACCAGCGTCCCGTTTTCTGGGTGAATTTCCGGAGACTCTCGTCGAGGAGTGGAAGATCCACGCCCCGGTCGCACCTCTGTCTCCACGAGGCCAACGCAGCAGTCCCGGCCGATCTCAAGACCATGATCCCTTCCGAGATCCCGACCCTGATCCCGACCCCATCGACGACGGCGACGTGCCGTTCTGAAGAATATCCCCGATGGAGAATCATCCCTCATCAGCAACAGCGCTCCCATCCACTCACCCTGACTTGCCAAGACCCATGCGCCATTCCCTGACCGCCGCAGCCGCCACCGATCCCACGACCCTCTACCGCTATCGGGATGGCCTGTACGCCGAGGACTTGCTCATCCTCGCACTGGTCCGAATGGACTTTTTCACGGCACTGGCCGCAATACCGACCGACATGGAAGGGCTCTGCGCTCGGCACCAACTCCACCCGCGGCCTGCCGACGTGTTGATCACACTCTTCCGTGCCATGGGGCTCATCGAGTTGCACGATGGGCGCTACGCAGTGACCGAAACCGCGCGGGAACATCTGGTTTCCTCCTCTCCATGGTTCCTCGGTCCATACTACGAGTCCCTCGTCGATCGTCCCGTGGTGAAGGATCTCCTCCGAGTCCTGCAAACCGACAAACCAGCCAACTGGGGCAGCCAATCGGCCCAACCCGACTGGCACAAGGCCATGGAGAAGCCCGATTTCGCGCGCCAATTCACCCAGGCCATGGACTGTCGGGGCGTCTTTCTGGCTCGAGCCCTTGCTGAACACCTACCCATCCAGCAATCCCGTTCCTTGTTGGACATCGCCGGTGGATCGGGCATTTACGCGTGCTCGCTCTGCGCCCATTTCCCGGAACTCAAAGCCACCGTCCTAGAAAAGCCCCCGGTGGATACAATCTGCGCTCAAGCCATCGAGGCCCGCGGATTCAGCGACCGCGTTCAGGTGGTCGCGGGCGACATGCTCTCCCAACCGTTGCCCCGCGGACACGATCTCCACCTCTACTCCAATGTGCTGCACGACTGGGATATTCCCATCGTCCGAGAACTCCTAGCTCGATCGTTCGAAGCCTTGCCCTCCGGAGGGCGACTGCTCATCCACGACGCCTTCCTTAATCGTGACAAATCCGGCCCGCTCCATGTCGCGGAATACTCGGTGATGCTCATGCATGCCACGCAGGGCCGCTGCTATGGCGTGGGTGAAATAGAAAGCTGGCTGCAAGCCACCGGGTTTACCGATTGTCAGGAACTCCCCGGCGGAGCCGCCCGGAGCGGCCTGATCGCCACCAAGCCCTGAGGGACTGGGTCAATTAGCTGGACGCCTCGTGCTCAAACTTCTTCTGGCACGCGGCTGAAACTCTAATTCTCGGCGCGTCTCCGGGTTCAGCCGATTACCAACTGACAGGGGCGCGCTTGCCCTGCTTGGTGATCGTCTTCTCGTCTTCCCAGACCGCCAAACCATCTCGGGTAGCCAAGGCCATCTGGAATACATAGGTCGACTCGCGCTGATTGCCCTGTCGAGTGCGGTTCTCGATGATCTTACCCGACAGCGTGTAGTCCGGACGGCCCGACACCTTCTGGGTGCCAAGGAGTTGCTGTTCGCGCTTGGCTTCCGCCGCAAGAGGGTCTTCGGGTCCGCCCAGGCCAGCGGTGATATCGACGACGACCTTGCCGGTCCCCAGCAGGGCCACTCGGATTTTTTTCACCAGCATGTCCGTATCAATTTGGATGCTGGTGTTGTTGACGATGCGACTAATGGCCAGAACAGCCCGACCATCGGGTCCGCTGCCCTTCACACTTCCGGAGTTGATGTGCTTGGCGATCAACGAATTGATCATGGACTCGGCAGCCATGTTCCAATCTTGGACATTGATCTCACCCACATTACTGAGAGTTCGGGTGCTGGCTGGATCCACATAGGTGGCCTGACTGGAAGCGCATCCTCCCAGAAGTGCGGCCGTGGCGACAACGAGGACGGTGGAAACAAGAGGGCGATTCATGGACGAACAGAAGGGTTCAAACGGATGGAAAATGAGTTATCGGGCGTTTTCGTAAAGCTTCAGGCGAAAATCTCGGGCCGCGGGATTCGGGGCCACCCCGTTAATGAACAAAGACTCTTTGCCTTCGACTTGGCGAATGATGGACACGGCCGCCGGGCCTTCGATCAAATTGCCATCCTTGTCGAACCACTCCCATTTGTAGGCGAACCGTTGGTAACGACCGGTGGTGTTCTGCACCTCGGCCTGCACCTTCAGAAATCCCCCGGGGCCGTCGGAAACATTTACCCCCAGTATTTGGACCTTTCGAGCCAGAGAAGCATCGGTGATTACCCGCTTTTCTGACACCAAGTTGCGCTGAAAGACCGGTTGGGCGGTCTCGGTGGTGTTGACGGTATGACACCCGGCACCCAGAAGGGCCATCAAGGTGGCGGTGGCGAGGGCTCGGACAGGATTAAAGTTCATTTGAGGCGGATCGCCGTGACCACGAGGGGTGACAGCGGACTCACGGAGCGAACGAGGATCAGGTTAGTGGATTTTGGATCGACGGCAACTTCCGCTTGCTGGGTGTTCGGAGCGGACACTCGAAGTTTGCCGTCGGCCGGGGTAGGAAACGAACAAAACTGGTACTCCTTGGGGAGTGTCGTCCACGTGCGGGTATCGGAAATATTGACAGCCGCCTGAGTGGCCGCCGTGGCCAGCATCGACACCAACCCCGCCACAGCTCCTCCCTGCTCCTCCGCGGTCTTGTTCACGAAGTAGGCCGCCGTGGCCTTGATGGTGGTGGACATGAGGGTCTTGGTGACGATGGTCGGCAATTCGTTACGAAACGCCTGCCCAATCACGCTGTCCATGCTGGCAAGCAGCACGGTGGATTCAGTACCCGTCGACGAAGAAACGGTCAGCGGCGCGATATAGTTGGAATTGAACTCCAACGTGGGTAACGCGACCCCGACGTAAGGCACCCGGTTGGCTCCAACGATGAGGAGAGGGATGTCGATGCGGAACTGATCCCGGTGCGGAGCGCTACCCGTCTCAAAGATCACGAAGGTCCGTGGCGGCAAGGGGGCGCCATTGGCCGCCTTCTCAGCCAAGGCCAAATCGGCGTTGATGTACTTGTTGGCCCCGGACATCCCTTGGACCCGCTCAAACGACTTGCGGGCGCGTTCCAAGTCGCTGGCGCCCGTGGACAACGACAGAAAATAAAGCCCATCGAGATACACCGGGAACGGATTGGCGTAGTCGGCGTAGGCCTTGAGTTGATCCAGCGCGGCGTACCTCTTCTTCATTTCACCACTGACTAAGGGATCCGACTGGGCTTTCTGGATACTCTGATAGTCGTCCGGTTTTTCGGATTTAGCGGACTGAATCTCCTTCTGATCGCGCTCGATGCGCTTGCGATTGTTGTCCACAGCATCCTGCTGCCGTTGGTAGGCGCGAAAGAGTTCTGGGCGCGCCATTTCTGGCTGACCCAACTGAAGAAAATTTAACGCCTTATACGTGCTGACGAGCACCTTGTCATAATCGCGCCCCGTGTAAGGCAAGTTTGCCTGATTCGACAACAGGGCGCCGGCATCGCGCGAGACACTGGTCTTGGCCTTCTCATCGAAGCGAAGGATCTGTTCGTCGGCCTGCTGAAATGCAGTCTGACTCTCGGTGATTTTGCCGGCCGCCCTCAGCGCCATCGCCTGCTCCAAGCGATACACCAGTGCGTCCTTACCTCCCTGAGCCTTGTCGGCCTTGCGTGTGTAATCGGCGCCAGCCGCCTCGAGGTGCCCACTATTCCAAAGACCCTTGGTTTCGGAGGTTTTCTGTTGGTAGGTCTGACAACCGGTCAGTAGAAGCACCGCGGACAACACGACCAACGCCATCCGGCCTGCTTGGAGAGAAAACATGGATTCGATTGTTTGCTAAGTTCAACGGGATCAACTGGAAGCAATCATCCAACGTTCCGAAGGCACTTCCTCAAGAGAGGTCCCTCGGTAATACCCCGATTCTCTAAAATGGAAACCTTTGAAAACTGCGAAAGCACAGCGGTAACGCGAACCTTACCTATTTCCACCTCTTCTTTGCCGAGGAATTCCTTGGTATCGGGATTGTCCCCCTCGGCCTTGGCAACTTGAAGCACCTTATCCGGGAAGGCTTCGAGCAAACGGAGGACGGCGTCATCCACCAGCGGGTTAAAGATGTCTGTCGATTGGACGCCTGCGGTTTGAGTGCCCCGGATGTTCCGGGATACCCGAATGCTGTCACCGGCCAGAACTCCCCCTTCCGCCGCGTCGGCGATCTTGGACGCGACCCGCAACACATGAGTGTGGCGGGTCAACTCCTCCTGTTGAGCCACCAACTTCTTGAATTCCTTATTCGCTCGACTGTCGACCAGCAACCTCGCGTTTCGAGCACTGAATTTGGGCGCAGTCTCCTGCCCGATCAACCCAAGCCCGAGCCCCAAGAATGAAAATGTCCAAAGCCACACTCCGAAAATCCAATGCAATTGCTTCATATCAACGGAGAACTGCCGACAGAAATCGCCAGGAACTCATGAGTTGCGTCCGCATTTCCACAAGCACTGAGTGGTTGGATTAAGGCAATTTCCCCCATAAAAACGAGCACTTTCTCAGAATCACTTCTGGCAAAAAACTATACCGCCCATCTCCGGCTATCCCGCCGGAAAGTAGCCTGTCCCTTGTTGGGCAAGATTGCGCAGGCCATAGAATCCCCTACCATTCACTCATTGGCACGCTGCATGACTCCTCACTCCATCCTCCGGCCCCTGGGAACGGGTTTAATTCTCGCCACTTTAATCGGTTGCGCCTCCGATCCAAATCAACCGGGATTCACTGACCCTCGCCAACCAGGTCCAGCGGTTGGACAAGCGGTGGGCGCAACGGTCGGTGCAGTGGGTGGAAATGCGGTCGGAGCAGTGGTGGGAGTGGCCGAAGGAACGGCTGCTGCTGCCAAAATTCCGTTCAATAACACTCGACGGGTGGTACGCCAGTGGCGCCAAGAGACCACTTCCGATGGCCGTACCATTCAAGTCCCTGTAGATATTGAAGTGGACGCCTACGGTCGCCCGATCAAAGCACCGAAAACCGCCACAAAATAGCCTCTCCTCGGGTCTTTACCATTTAGGAACGATCCAACTTGGACAGTGGATCTACCCGACATCGGTCTTGAGAGCTCCGCAAAGGGGCATCTCAAAATTATCCCCCGATGGTACATTAATTCATTTCCGGCTTAATCTGCCATCATCAGATCAGATGAATATTACTCAGATTGATCTTAGAAAATAATTATTTTATTATTCAACTGACAATTGCACTGCTCTTCAGACTTGTGCGTTTCTGGTAAAACCTTAGTTTTTAACAGCAAAAAGCCGGACTCTTTTGAAGTCCGGCTTTTAAAGGTTTGGCGGCTACCTACTCTCGCGCAAGCTATACAAGCACTACCATCGGCAATGCGGTGTTTGACGGCCGAGTTCGGGATGGGATCGGGTCGGGCCACCGCTTTATGGCCACCATAAAATTGTAAATGCAGCACCTTATCGGTGACCGCGTTAAAAAGTATTATTTAAAGAACTGATCCAGCTAGACTAACCTCAGTTAGCCTCAACTTAATTGGTCTACACCAACTTTAGGATCCTAAAAACCTCACCAAGTTGAGATAAAAAGCCGGACTCTAGAGGAGTCCGGCTTAGGAAAGGTTCGGCGGCTACCTACTCTCGCGCAAGCTATACAAGCACTACCATCGGCAATGCGGTGTTTGACGGCCGAGTTCGGGATGGGATCGGGTCGGGCCACCGCTTTATGGCCACCGTAAAAATTTTAAGAGAACAAGTCTGCTTGGTTCTCTGAAAACTGCATATGTAGGAGTCTGAATCGTCGAAACGAGTGTGCTTCTTTTTTCAAATATTTGACAATTTGAAGAATAACGAAGCAATCAAGCCTCACGACTGATTAGTACTGGTCCGCTCAACTCCTCACGGAGCTTGCACGCCCAGCCTATCAACCAGGTAGTCTGCCTGGTGTCTTTAGGGACTTACGTCCGGGAAACCATATCTTGGGATGGGCTTGGCACTTAGATGCTTTCAGCGCTTATCCCTTCCGCACGTGGCTACGCAGCGATGCCGTTGACACGACAACTGCCACACCAGAAGTGCGTCATTCCCGGTCCTCTCGTACTAAGGAATGAACCCCTCAAGTTTCCTCCGCCCACAGTGGATAAGGACCGAACTGTCTCACGACGTTCTGAACCCAGCTCGCGTACCGCTTTAACCGGCGAACAGCCGGACCCTTGGGACCTTCTCCAGCCCCAGGATGCGATGAGCCGACATCGAGGTGCCAAACCGG
>JAPLUH010000104.1 GCA_026397675.1 Verrucomicrobiota bacterium | reverse complement strand
TCCATGCCCAGAAAGAAAATGTCGGACCAGGCCGAGTGGGTGAGATCCATCCGCACCGGTGTCAGCTCGCGGAGGATGGGGTAGGCTCCGTCTGGGGATCGTTCCAAGAGTTCCGGTCGCAGTCTCAGTGGCTGATCGGCGGGATGACCCATGCGGAACATCCACTGGTTGCCTCGCACGGTGCGCACACTGCGTCGGACCTGGTCGGCGAGGGTCTGAAAAGCCAGTCGGTGGTAAGCGGCCGCCAGGGCCGAGGCGATGCCATCGGACGGCCCCTGCGTCTCGAGCTCTCCGAGAAAGCAGTCGATGGCCTCTTCGAAGCGGCGGTTGAGAAGATGCTCGAAGCCAGCAAACGGAATCAAACCCGCATGGCCTGAGGTGCTGAGTTTGGGCGGAAGGTGGAACCGATGGAGGGCCGACAAGAAGAACAGAGCACGTACTCGTTCGTATAGGTTCAGGGCCTCTCGGCGGAACTGGTCCAAGGCCGAGCAGGCCTCGAGCAGCTCAGCCAGTGTGGCCGGCCCGGACCATGCCTCTAGGGGGCGGTTCCGCACGGAAGGCTCCGGCGACGTGATGAGGTCGATGAGCGGATGGGCGGGCACGATGACGTCACCTTCCCCGAAGGTCTTCCTATCCGTCAACGCTCCGGACCACGGGTTTCAGCGGCCGGTGGATTGGATCAATCCCGGCGGCCGAGGCCGGACAGGTAGCGAAGAAGGTCTCGGAGTTCGCCGTCGTTGAGTGCATCCACGAGTCCGGCGGGCATGATGGAGCCGGCTTGAGTTTGAGAGTTTATCTCCGAGCGGGCCAGTCGGAGGGGCCTGCGGGAGGAGGCCTCCAGCAGCACGATTTCTTGGGGCGAGGTGCTTTCGATACGGCCTTGAATTTCCTCGCCGTTGCGAAGGGTCAGGTTCCAGGACATGAACCCTTCCTTCACTTCGACCTGGGGTTCTAGGAGTGCGCGCAGGATGAAGTCGGGGGTTTGGGCGGTGCCGAGGGATCCGAGGTCCGGACCCAGGCCCGGTTGCGATGCACCGACGCCGTGGCAGGAGGTGCAGCCGAGCTCAGCCCTCGCAAAAACCAAGGCCCCGCGCTGCGCATCACCCGAGGCGCGGACGGTCTTCAGAAATTCTTGGCGGGCGGGGCCGCTGGCCAGCCGCTCGGTGAGGGTCTGGTTGCCTGCGGTTCGACCGAGCACCTGTCCTAATACCGGGGCGAGCTCGGGCACTTGGCGTCCGGCCTGGGCCAGAAATCCCGCCAGAGCCCGGGCTGATTCTGGATGGGGTGGGACTTTTTGGAGGGCTGTAGCCAGAGCGCCGGAACCGCCGGGTTGCCGCAAGATCGGGGTCATCACGGTTTCGATCGCTGCGGTGTTGGCTTCGAGGGCTAAAACTTCGGCCGCCAAGCGGCAGGCCGCCCCGAGATCTCGGGCGGCGAGCGACGCAGCGGCGACGGTCTTGAGGACGGTGGGCGCCTCAGGGCCCGCCGTGCGGAGGATTCGAGCCGTGTGTTCGGGACTGGGAAAGAGGGCTAGGCCGGCGATGGCTCCAGCACGCACCGCCTCGGGTGACTCTTGGGATTCGAGAAGACGGACCACTTCGGATTCCAATGAGCGGATTTGCCAGCGACCGATCAGCCGAGCCGCCGCGCCCTGAATCGAGGGATGGGCCGAAGACAGGAGCGCGCCCAGCGCCGGGCCCACGTCTTGGGTGGGCTTGAGTCCGAGGTTCCGGCCCAGCGTGTCCAACTGAAGTAAGGCTCGGGCGTGGGCTCCGGCATCATAGGCAGTTCCGACCGTGAAGGTTCGAGGGGCCAGCAGCAGGGGGATATCCTGAGGCCGAGCGGCGGTCAGCACGGACTCGACGAGCGAGGCTTGGGTGTCCGCCGGAAGAGCGACTTCTTGGACGCGCCGCAATCGGGTCGCCGCTTCGTCCACAGTATCGGCGCTCCGATCGGCTCGGGCAAAGGCGTCGCGTCGGCGCTGGTTGTTGCCGAAGCTCAGGGAACCTTGCGCGTAGGGGCCTTTCCACAGCGGCTTGAGGGCGTGGACGCATTGGGTGAAGGCATAGGCCACGGGGGCTTCTTCGGGCTTACCCGTGGCATTCTCCATGGCGATGGAAGCGACCTCTACGGCGCGCGCGTCCGGCACATAGGCGCAGGCGACCACGGCTTCCAGACGCACTGTGGCTTCGTTGTCCGCAGCCAGGCGCGTCAGCACTTCCAGAGGATCCTTCAGGCGGCTGGCCCAGTGACCGGTAATTCGCGCGGCGCGGGCGCGGTGGTCGGGATTGCTGGAGTGGGAGAGGAGTTCGATGAATTCCCCATGGGGAACTTCGTGCGAGGCGAGGACACCAATGCCTTCGTATATTCGATCGAGACCCGCCTCTGCGGACGGCGCGGCGTGCACCCAATTTTGGAGGCCGGCGACCACGGGTTCGGTCGGTCGGTCCTTGAGGACGCGGGCAGCGAGTTGCCGGTTCCAGCGCTCGGAAGAAAGCAGCGCGTCAAAGAGAGCGGGCAGAGGAGCCTTCTCGAGCGCAGGGGCACGCAGGGCCGGACGCTCCTTGGCGGACACGCGCCAAATGCGTCCGCGGGTCTTGTCGCGGTCGGGATGTCGGAAGCTCGTTTGGTAGTGGCCAATGAGCGAATTGAACCAGTCGCAGAGGTACAGGGCGCCATCGGGACCAAAGCGCACATCGACGACCCGGAAGGCGGTGTTAGTCGATTCCACCAGGGGCGGCAGCCGGTCGACCTGGAAGGTTGCTCCGCGGGCGGTGAGGCGGAATCGCTCGACGCTGTTATGAAGATACCCGCCCGCCACGAACTCTCCGCGGTTCTCGGGGAGCCAGTGACTGTTGTCGGCGATGTCGGCCCCGCCGAACTTGCGGCCTTGGTTCCACAGCGGTGGATGCGCCTCGAAGTGCTCGGTGCGGATCATCGCCTGCGTAAGGTGGGCGATGCCGTGGCCGTTGCCGGCGAACACGAAGGGTTGGCCGGCGCGGTCGAAGGTGGTGCCGAAGGGATTGTGGGCGCCCATGGCTCCGTCCCAGAAGGGGTCGAGCCTCATGCGGCGGGGCCAGAATCGCCAGAGGCCGGCCTGGTGGAGCGTCTCGTTGCCCCAAGGGGTTTCGATGCGGCTAATGGCGTGGAGGCCCTGGCTCATCATCAGTTCACCAGCGGGGCCCCAGGTGAAGGAGTTGAGGGTCTGGTGGGTGTCGCCGGTTCCGAACCCGCTGAAGATCACGCGCCGCACATCGGCCTTGCCGTCGCCGTCGGTGTCCTTGAGGAAGAGCAGTTGGTCGGCGGCTCCGACATAAACGCCACCATCGCCGAGTTCCAGCCCGAGGGGCATGTGGAGTTGGTCGTCGAACACGGTGGACCGATCGGCTCGGCCATCATGGTCGGTGTCTTCCAGCACAATGATGCGATCGTGTGGAGTTTCGCCGGGACGGATCTGGGGATAGCTGGTGGTGGTGGTGACCCAGAGTCGACCGTCGCCGTCGAAGCGGATTTGGGTGGGCTTGACTACGCCGTCGGCTTCGCTGGCGAAGAGGCTAATGGAGTAGCCCTCGGCCACGTTCAAGGAAGCCAGTTCTTCGGCGGGTGTTTGGGTGGCCAAGAGGGTTCCGGACAGGCAGAGGGCTGCGAAGGCCGCAGTCTGAAGAAGTGCTCGGCGGGAGACGGGGTGTAAGCGGTGAGCAGTCATGGCGGATCAACGGGCGGTCTCAAGTGCGGTGACGCGGGTCAGGCGGGCGGCGAGGGCGTCGGTCTTTTGGTCGGCCGCTTGGAGGAGCGGGACGAATTGTTCCATTTCCGCAGGGAACCAGCGGATCTTGGGGTCGCGGTGGTCGCGGCTGCTGAGTTGCTCGGTGCGATCGCCGGCCAAAAAGGCCCAGTTGGTGGGTCGGCTGTAGCCTTTCCACAGTGCGTTGCGCTCGGTAGCGGCCTGTCGCAGTGCTTCCCACGAGGGTTCAGAGAATCGGCCGGCCGGATCGGTCTGAGGGACGACCAGTCCGTGAAGCCAGGGTTTGAGGGCGCTGGCGGCCACGCGGGCTTGTCCGGATTCGGTGAGTTTGCGTCCGTCGATGGACAGGTTCTTCTGGGATCGTGCGGCTTCGAAGACGTCGATGATGGGCAGGTTTTGGCGCCGGGCGATGTCTCGGATGCGTTGGGCGTAGGCTTCGATCGGGGGGGGATTGCTACGGGTGACGGGTATGGGGGTGACGAGGAGGACGCGGGTTCCCAGGGCTTGGCAGTCGAGGACCCATTGGCTGAGGCGTTCTGCGAAGTGTTCGAGGTGTTCGATTCCGTCGAAGGCTTCGCCTTGTCCGAAATCGAGGAGACAGACGGTGGCCTTGGCGGTGGCCACTTGTTGAAGTGGGCTGGGATAATTGACTTCGCGAAGTTGGCTGAAAACGGTGTCGCCTTCGCGGGCGAGGTTGAGGATTCGCAGGTGGTGGGTGGGATGGGCTGCGATGAGGAGTGTTTCCCAGTGGGCGCTTCGGGCTCGGGCTTCAGCGGAGCCGCCGCCGATGAGGGCGATGATGTCGTTGGTGCGCAGGGAGGGTGCGGTGGATGGGTTTTCCGCGCCGAGGCTCCATCGTGCCCAGAGGGCTCCGTAGGCTAGGATCCACAGGAACGGTTTCATGCGCATTTGGGAGAGAGAGGCGCAATCAAACAGTCTGGGGCGGGCTTGGGAAGTCTCAACACGGTGGTGGGCTTCTTGGGTGGGCTCTGCGGGACAGGGCCTGCACTCGCAGGGATCGTACGGGAGGTGGGGCTTCGCGCTGCCGCGCTTTTGGGAATTGGTTGCTTCGATCCGATGCTCGTTTCGGCGCTGTCCCGCTGCGGCTTCGGTGTCTGGGTTTTGGTTTGTTTGGGGACAGGCTGAAGGCTGATGGGGGATGGGACTCGTGGTGTGTGTTGCTTCTTGGGGGTGGGCTCCGCGGGACAGGGCCTGCACACGCAGGGATCGTACGGGAGGTGGGGTTTCGCGCTGCCGCGCTGTGGGAATGGGGTGCTTCGATCCAATGCTCGCTCCGGCCCTATCCCGCTGCAGCCCGGTTTGTCTCGGGGGGGCGAGGGGTAAAGAGCTTTTGCAGAATCGGGAGGGT
>JAPLUH010000363.1 GCA_026397675.1 Verrucomicrobiota bacterium | reverse complement strand
CGGTCCCTTGGGCCCACCTCCTTCGGTCTTGGCGGTGTAATACACGTTCACCCCCGGGCCATACATCTTCAGGTCCACCACTCCGGAGACGGTGAGCATAGAGTCGCGAATGGACTCAGCGTCCAACCGGCGCACAGGAGCGTGAGAATGCAGAAGGTTGGCCGGGTCGATTCGACGCGCTTCGCTGGATGGCATGGCTTCTTGGCGAAAGGCCCGGGAGGTAACCAAGAACCGAATGGTTTCCTTGATCGACCAACCCTGCTCCACGAAACGGGTCGCGAGATAATCCAAGAGCTCCGGATGCGTGGGTTTGTCACCGAGTCGGCCAAAGTTGTCGACCGTGCCGACCAGACCGCGGCCAAAGAGATGATGCCAGAGGCGGTTGACGATCACCCGAGTCGTCAAGGGATTGGTCGCGCTGGCGACTTTGTTGGCCAGTTCCAGTCTCCCGCTCGAGGATGTTTGGAACGGCCGATCGTCGAACATTTCTAAAAACCGGCGCGGCACTGGTTCACCCGGCTGGGTCATTTGGCCCCGAACAAACAAGGGTTGGTTGAATGCGACAGCTTCATGAACGCCCGGTGCGCGGCGTGGGACGGGGATCTCGGCTTCTAACCGACGATACGACGCCACTGAATCGCTCAATCGAGGTAGCTGTTTCAGCGAGGTCGGTAGCAAATCCTGACGGACAAAGTAATCGAGAAACCCTTGTTCCTCTTCACTCAGAGAACCGTCCCGCCAGTGCTGGACGGCGGCAGCGAGGCGGCGGCGGTAGAGTTCAGCCAACTCGGCCAGAGAGACCGGCGGTTGGCTGGCACCCAAGAAGAACGCGGCGGGCTCGATGAGTTCTTTGGGTGGCAACGGACCCGTGTGAAACACCACCTCGACCGCTCCGAAATGAGCACGCCCGCCCTCTGAAGAGCCCGAGTTCGGAGAATCATCCGCGCTGACAAATTCAAGGTACGCGTTTGAACCCTTGCGGTAGGCGGTATCCAGCCGGCGCCACCGCATTTGATCGGCATTCAGGTTAGCAGCGGGATAAAGCCCACCACCGCCAATGGCATAGTTTTCAACCACCAACCGAACCATGCTGCGCTCACCGAGGCCGCGCACGCTGATGCTGTCGGTCTCCACTTTGAATCGAGGTGAGGTGAAGACTCCGCTGTGTTTTCGAGTGAGCGCATGGCTAAAAACACCCGCCGGATAAAGCCCGCGCAACACCCGGTCGCCCTGGAACTCGACGGAAAAACCGCCCACCGGCTCGGGGTCGCTCTTTTCAACTCCCGCACCCGGCCTCGCGTCACCACCATCCATGAACCACGTCCGTGATTCCTGGGTGCGTAGATCCCAACCTGAGGTGAAGTTCGTTCGATTAAATTCGCGGCGGCCGGCGAGCTCGCCCTTCCAAAATAGTGCGAGTTCGGACCAACCCGCTTGAAACTCCGGACCGGTCAGGCCCGCCAATTTGGCCCAGGGATGAAGGGGGTTGGCATTGTTTTTGGCGGCATCGGCCCAGGCGCTTTTCCACGCCTCTGTGAGGTGAGGCGACGCCAAGATCCGCGCCTGAGTTGCACGAAGCTCATCCAACTCTCGATTCAGGTTCGATCGTTTTGCGAGCTCCGCGGGGGTGAGCGCTTTGGCAAGGGTTTCGGCCGCCATGCTCACTGCACCCGCCCGAAATGAGGCCGCCACTTCATCAGTGGTGAGGGCACGGTTATAAAGTCGGGCTTCTTCAATTTCTCCGGCCAATGCGGTGATACCCGCAGCCAGATGACGTTTTCCAAAAACGACCCGTGCATGGCCCGCGGAGAACGGTTGCACCGTGCCGCGCTGGTAGCTTTTGCCGTAGGGTACTCCGTTGCGATAAAGCGCGATGGAATGGTCGGATCCATAGACCGCCACCAGATGGACCAGTTCGCCCGGCTTGGCGGTCTCGGGCGGACCATCGACATCTTGGGTGCGGCGAAAAAAATCGCTGCCAGCAATCCAACGGGCGGTTTCCCGTTCGCCAAAAACGATCGAGTCGAAGTTCTCGCTGTCTGGCGTCTGGACGGTCAACGCTCCCCCGCCCTTTTGATCCAGACCGGCGAGCGCCACCCAGACTTCGAGGGATTTTTCGCGAACGTCGGTCGGGAGGTGTTCGGTGGCGACCCATGCGTTCACTCCATCCAGAATGAGTCGCCCGCCACGGACCACCGCTCCGCCTTCGGCATGACCGTGCATGGCACCGACGGCATCGCGCAAATCCCCATCAAATCTCCATTGAGCCAGAGGTGC
>JAPLUH010000419.1 GCA_026397675.1 Verrucomicrobiota bacterium | reverse complement strand
GCCCCGTACAAAATCTTGGCGGCAAAGGTCGCACCTACCAGCGGCTTGCCGGCCGCATCATTCACCAACGCCAACCCGCGATTGTTCAGGTTGATTTGGGCACCGGCTTCCGAGACCGAGATCGAAATCGTGGCCAAGGCTGAATCCAGAGCACCATCATTGACCTTAAACGTGAAGCTGTCGGCACCAGTGAACCCAGCCTTGGGTGTGTATTTGATAGCCGGAGCGATTCCCGTGAGCGTGCCATTGGCCGGCTGCGTCAGAATCGTGTAGGTCAGCTTCGCATTCTCCGGATCCCGGCCCGTGAGCCCGATATCACGAGACTCGCCGGTTGCCAGGCTCACCGTCTGCGAATCGGCCGTGGGAGCCTGATTGACTGGGCCAGTGTTGCTCAAGGCCGTCAGCTTCAAGCCCGGGAATTTCTCCATGCCACCGGGAATGGCCAGGGAATCTGTGGGGACCGTATAGGCGAAGGCCGCCGAGAGACCCGCCTGAGTCGGAACCGCGCTCTTGCCTGCCTTGAGGGCCGCCTCGGCCAGTTCCCAAGTAGCAAACGCCGCTGTGTCCCACACCGCCACCTTGAGCGTCACCGTCGCTCCAAGTTTGAAACCAACCAAAGTAGCGATCGCGCCAGGGCCACCAACCGCGGCCGGATTCCAAGTTCCCGGATAGGTCGTGGTCGCATCCCGGAAAGGAGCTGGTAGGAAGGTCTGGGTCAGGCCCGCCTCCGAGGCCCCGTACAAAATCTTGGCGGCAAAGGTCGCACCTACCAGCGGCTTGCCGGCCGCATCATTCACCAACGCCAACCCGCGATTGTTCAGGTTGATTTGGGCACCGGCTTCCGAGACCGAAATCGAAATCGTGGCCAAGGCTGAATCCAGCGCACCATCGTTCACCTTGAACGTGAAGCTGTCGGCGCCGGTGAACCCCGTCTTCGGGGTGTATCTCAGAGCCGGAGCGGTGCCTGTCAGCGTGCCATTGGCTGGCTGCGTCAGAATCGTGTAGGTCAGCTTCGCATTCTCGGGATCTTTGGCCGTCAGCCCGATGTCCTTGGCCTCACCCACCGCCACACTCAAATTTTGTGAATCGGCTATCGGAGCCTGATTAACCGTCACCGGCTTAACCGAGATGGCCACCGTCACCACGGCGGAATCGAGCGAACCATCGTTCACCTTGAAGGTGAAGTTATCGGAACCGGAGAAGCCCGCCTTCGGAGTGTAGACGCGGCCCACTCCCGTGCCCGCCAGCGTCCCGCTGACCGGCTGGTTCACCACAGTGTAGGTCAGCGATGCGCCCTCGGGATCGGTGCCCGCCAACGTGATGGCCAATGTCTGGCCACTGTTCACACTCAAAGACTGTCCCACGGCCGTCGGAGCCTGATTGGCCGGGCCCGTGTTGCTGAGCGCGGTCAGCTTCAAACCGGCAAACTTCTCCAAGCCGCCGGGAATGGCCAGCGGATCCGCGGGAATTGCGTAGGTAAACGATGAAGACATACCCGCCTGGGTTGGCACCGTACTTTTGTTGGCCTGCAACGCCGCTGCTGCAGCCTCCCAGGTTGCAAAAACAGCGGTGTCCCACACCACCACTTTGAGCGACACCGTGCTGCCCGGATTAAAACCGGACAGGGTAGCGATGGTTCCGGGACCACCGGCCGCCGCGGGATTCCATGTGCCGGGATAGGTGGTGGTTGAAGCCCGGAACGGCGATGGGAGAAAAGCCTTACTGATGGTACCCTCTGAGGATCCATACAGCACCGCCGCCACGAAGGTCGTTCCGGTCAACGGCTTGCCGGTGGAATCATTGACCAGCGCCAAACCTCGGTTGTTGAGATTGATTTGACCCTGGCCCAGAGCGGATAAAATCCACGCGAACCACGCGACGACGTACAAATGTTTCATCATAGAATATTTTCGAGGTTTGGCTGCTCCCTGTAGGTTTAGACTCCCCCTTCAGAGGACTTCAGGTGAGCTTGCGCCATCCACCGACGAGAACACGAATGCAGCGTGCGTCAGGAACTAGCGCAACCGTTACCCAGAGAGCTAAAGGCCAGATAATTCAAAATATTAAAATCCGCCAGCTCAATTTTACCACCGACCGCTCAGGAAAAACCCATCTCTAGCCGCTCTTTTCAGGGAGTAAAACCCTTAATCAACGTCCATTGAAGGGTCTCACCCAGCAAAACGGGATCCATTCCTAAGTTTGCTGCCAATGGTGTCCACTCGGAGCCCACCTCGCCCCCAGGGCGTGAAAACTCTCGGCAAGAACCCGTCCTGACCACTGCCCCCCGCCCCGGTTCCCGGAAAAACTGATGTCTATCGAACTTGCCGCTTGCCGCCCCCTCCCCGGCCCCGTAATTAAAAGGCTCATTCGCGCAACGCGCATCGCCGGTGTAGCTCAGTGGTAGAGCAACGGTTTCGTAAACCGTAGGTCGTCGGTTCAATCCCGACCACCGGCTCCAGTAATGAAATCAAGGGTTTTACGCATGTTTTAACCCCTCTCTTCGGTCACTTCTTGCAACACGCGCAACAGTCGCGCAACAGTTGAACAATGAAGG
>JAPLUH010000133.1 GCA_026397675.1 Verrucomicrobiota bacterium | reverse complement strand
CTGGTAGGTCAGCGGTGGAGTGCCGCTGGCGGCAGCCGTCAAGCTGACCGAGTAACCCGCAAAGAGGGTGCGGCTCGGGAGGGTCGGTTGCTGGGTGATGGTCGGAGCCACATTGGCCGAGAAGTAAATCGACTGGATGTCCGCCGCGCTCAGCGCCTTATCGAAAACGGCGACTTCATCGATGTTGCCTTTGAAGTAGTCGCCGGCGGTGTTGAAGATGCCGCCGCCACCGATATTGAAGTTGTAGCTGCTGGTGCCATAGCTGGCCACCGGGCCGCTCAGACGGCCGATTTCTTTGCCGTTGGCATACAGGACGGTGGAGGTGGCGCTGCCGATGACGGCAAAGTGGCCCCACTCGTTGTCCTTGAAGGGATAGGCAGACTTGATGTTGCCGCCTCGGGCGTTGACCCACAGTTCGATGTTGGCGCCGCCATCTGCATCGCCGAACTCAAGCAGGTCGTTCTGGCCGAAGTAGCCGCCACGGCTGCTCTTGACGGCACCCCGCCGGACCCAGCCCATCATGGTGAATTCGGTCATGTCGTTCATTTGGAATGGAGTGCCGACATAGCCGGCCGAACCATTGAACCCACCACCCACGTTGGCGGCTTCGAATCCAGTGTAGATCGGTGGCTTCGGGCCATCCGAGCCCGCCTTCATGCCGGGGTTGTACGAGGCGGCGATGGAAGCGCCCGCCGTGCCGGTATTGGCGGCTGGAGGCACACTGGCCGGTGCGGTGTAGGTGCCTTCGTTCAGTCGGTAGTAGGCGATGGGAGCCTGGGCCAGAACGAGGCTCTGGTAGGTGGCGGCGGGGCTGGTGGCCGCGCCGTTGGCGTAGTGAGCGGAAATTTCTTCGGTGGTCAGGGCCTTGCTGTAGAGGGCCACTTCGTCGGCGGAGCCATTCCACCAGAACGAACCGTCCGCGCGGCCGCCGATGGCGAAACCGCCCGATTGGCCGGGAACATAGCTAGTTTGGGCTGCTTCAGCCGCCTTGGCGCCATTGACGAACAGTTTGGCGGTCGCACCGTCGTAAACCGCGACGATGTGGTACCACATGCCAGACACGGGAGCCGTTCCACCACTGATGTTTACCGAGGTGGCGGTTCCATTGTTGTTATACATGCGGAGGTTCCAACCCGTCTCCGATTGGTAGATCAACCAACCGGTGCGGGGGGCGGCAAATTGGCCGCTGGAAATGGCGCACGTCAGGGTGCCGGATCCCACAGCGTGCTCGACATTCGGGCTCAGCCAGGCTTCCACCGTGAAGGGGGCCTTGGGATTCATTTCCGGCATGTAAGGCACCATGGTCGCCGAGTTGGCGGTGGCATCGAAGCCCACGGCGCTATCGGTGCGCCCATTCAAGGCTCCAGGAACCGGGTGCTGAGCTGTTCCCAAATAATACCCCAGAGCGGAGTCGCCCAGGGAACCGGCGTTGACCGCCACGTCGGCGGCGGGAGGTTGCGTAGTCTCATTCAGGCGCCAGAAGGCGACCGGCTTGAGATTGGAGACCGTTGATGCGTAGTCCGCAGTCAAGGTCGGCATCGCGCTGGAGATCAGCGCAAGAATGCTCGTCAATTTTAGGATTTGGCGTTTCATGGTTGTTACAAGGTTTGCTTCAGATCCCATCGGCCGGGTTAGTAGCCAATGGACCCCGTTCTCCCCCAAAACGCTTTTTTTTCTGACGATTCGCCTACCAGGCGATGCCGGAAGTTTGAAAAGCGATTCGGTGGTATGTCACGATTGCGTGAACCTTCGGAGACGAGATTTCAGCCGGCTCGCTTCAAGTCAAGGGAGGTCGCCGTACTAGGAAAAATTTGACGCTGATAAGTATGGATCTGAACAAATGTTGGATAACAGCGATTCTAACGGTGCCTTCAACACCCCGGATGGCTGGCTATCGCTGGTCGTGGGGCCGAGAAATCCGGGGGCAGGATAACCGGGGACTCAATCAGTCACTCCTTCGCCGATCTACGACT
This sequence comes from Verrucomicrobiota bacterium, assembly GCA_026397675.1. Lineage (GTDB taxonomy): Bacteria > Verrucomicrobiota > Verrucomicrobiia > Limisphaerales > UBA9464 > SXXZ01. The sequence goes on along the minus strand of JAPLUH010000133.1, from coordinate 1,133 downwards.
CGGCTTCCAAGATTCGATTCGCCCAGCCCGGTGCACTTGCCAAAAATCTGTTCTCCAGGCGTGGGCGTCATTAGCTTCGCCACACAATGAACACGTCATCCACTCCGGGCCTCATCTTTGATGTGGGGATGAACAATGGTGACGATGCGGGGTTCTATCTCGAATGCGGTTTCAGAGTCGTTGCCGTTGAGGCCAACGAGGCTTTCTGTGGTCAAGTGGCGGCCCGTTTTCCAGAAGCCGTTCGCGATGGCCGGTTGGTAATTCAGAACGTGGCTGTTGCGGGTGAACCCGGGGAAGTGGAGTTCTGGATCAACGAAGATCATCCGGAATGGAGTGCTCTGGATATCGCCAGCGCGGCTCGCGGCGGCCATCGGCATCGGAAGGTGACGGTGCCGGCAGTCCGCTTTGGCGATCTGCTGCGTCAACACGGGGTCCCGCATTACCTCAAAGTGGACATCGAAAGCGCCGACCATTTCTGCCTTGATGGACTCCGCGAAGTGGGCTTGCCCGATTACCTATCGGTGGAGGTCTCCGATGTGGCTTTGGTCGATGCCTGTGAATCGCTCGGGTATCGACGATTCATGCTGGTGGAGCAAAGTTCATTGCTTCCGATCGACGATTGGTCTGGGTCGTTGGGTTGGACGGCGCAATTACCGAGAATTCTGACAGCGCATCGGGCGTGGCCATTCCGCCTTATCCGCAAACTTGCGGGTTACCGGAGAGTTCGGGCCATGGGTCAACGGTCCCGGCGGTTTCCAGGTCGTGATTTCCCTATTGGTTCGTCGGGTGATTTTGGCCCAAACCTCACGGGCAACTGGATTTCTGCAGATGAGGTCAAGTCGCTATGGCGCCGGCATTACCGGCACTGGACCTCTCATGGGCGCGAGTTTTGGTGCGACCTGCACGCCTCGCGGGAGTAATGAACGGTGGCCTAGTGGCCTAGTGTAGTGTCTCAATTAAGTCTTTCTTAACAACCATTACTCGTGCCATCCTTCGGACATGGCCCGTCCAAAGTTTCCATTCGAACTTTCCACTGAGCAGCGGGCGGAACTTCAGCGCCTTATCCAAGCGCCGAATACTCCACAGAAGTTGGTGCGACGGGCCCGTATCGGATTGCTTGCCGCCGAGGGCAA
>JAPLUH010000389.1 GCA_026397675.1 Verrucomicrobiota bacterium | reverse complement strand
CGCGTAATTAATTGGGCATACCCGGGCGTGAAATCAGCGCTCAAGACAACACTCCGAAGGAAACCCTGCTCTGCTTCCTCGAGGCGTCCTTGAGACTCGGCGATGAGGCCCCGGAGGTGAGCGTCACGCGCCTCGAGATAGGCACGGAACCGACGGCACTCGTCGGCCGGTCGCCCGGCACACAAGTCCTGCGGAAAAGGACGCGGGAGATCGAGAAGCTCCGACAGCAGAGCCTGTCCCTTCGGCGGAACCGGACCCAACGTCCGGGGGGCGTCGAAGAGCAGGAACGGGTGATCGTCGGTGTTGATCCCAACGCTCTGGGAGTAGGTCTTGAGGGTTTCGGTATCGGCGAACCAGGTGCCCATCACCGGAAGGACCTCGGCCAAGGCCATGGGCCTAAGGGCTTCTCGCAAGCGAGGCTGGTTCAGACGCCGCTCTAGGGCCTCCGGCGACCAAAGATGTCGTCCTTGCCCTCCGATGAGTCCGATCACCGGCGTGTCGGCGTTGAGCCGCAGCAACAGCGCCGAGGCTTCAGGAAAAACCTCTAGAAACGTGGCGGTGATCATCCTCAGCCCGTAAATATCGAGCTGGAAGAGCGGCAACCACTGGCAGAAGAGACCGCCGTCCGACAAGCGATCGCGGATCGCCTGAAAGTGTTCTCGGGTGTAGAGCCCCGCCGCCCCATCCCGCGCCGGATGGAACAAGTCGGCGATCACGACATCGTAGCGTTGAGTAGATGCTCGAACGAACCGCCGGGCATCCGCCACCCGCACCGTGAGCCGATCACTGTGGGCATTGTGCGGCGCGAATTCAGGCAGCACCTCGGCGACTTCGGGCACCAATTCAATCCCTTCGGCCACCAACCCGGGATGAGTATCCAAGGCGGCAAAGGAAATGCCCGTGCCCACTCCCAGAAAAAGTGCTCGGCGCGGTTCCGGATGCAGGAGCAACGGCAGATGACCATGGCGTCGCTCGGCCAAGGCAGAGGCGGTGCCACCCATGGTGAAGCGCTGATTAATGCGGAGAATGCGGTGCCCATCGGATTGAACCACGGTGGTCACCGTGTCCGAGGGCCCTTCGCGCAAGGTGACGATGCGACCCCCAGGCGGAGGGGTTTGCAAATGGAGGTCTTTCGGCAGACTCATCAGTGCCACCGCAGCCAGAGCCAATCCCGCCTTCGAGACCCAACGCTGTCGCCGCCACCCCGGGACGAGCGTCAAATATCCCAAACCCAGCAAGATCCAACTCCAGCGGGTCCCCAAGGCCGGTATCAGGCCGAGCGCCATCACCGCGGGTGCCAGGGCCGAACCCAGGAGATTCCAGGAAAGGGCGGGTCCGAGGAAACGCGGGTGCCTGCCCGCTTCGGTGGCCAGCGAGGCGAAGAGCATTCCCATGGCCAGCGCTGGAAGAGCCACCACCGAGCTGGCCACCCAGAATTCTGAGACCATGGCCGGCAAGGCCTGAGGTCCTGTGCCGCCACGCAGCATCGAAACCAGCAGCGGCGTCTGACGCAAAACCCATCCCGCGATCGCCATACTCAGTGCCACCCCCGGAAGCAACCACACCAGCGCGCGGTTGGCTTGCGAGGCGAACCGATTTTGCAAGGCCCCACCCAAGGCGGTGAACAGCAAATAGGCGGCGAGGATCACTGCATAGGTGAAGACCGTGTTCTCGAGGACTTGCGACAACAACCGGGTGGCCAACACCTCGAAGCCAATGCCCAAGAAGCCGCTCAGCCACAACGTGGTCCGGAGGCGCGAGGTACTCAGACGTTCACCACCCGGTTCCACCGTCGAAGTAACCGGTTCCACGGACCGCACACCGCGTCCCGTCCACCAGAACAACACGGCACAAAGGCACTGAAGGCCGGCGAAGCCGATCACCGATCCGGTCAGCCCCCAACGGGGTTGCACCCAGAGCACCGAACCCAGAACCCCCACGACCGCACCCAAGGTGTTCACCGCATACAAGGGTCCCACCCGAAGTCCATCGGCACGGAAACCCGAGATCAATCGCTCCATCGCCGGCATCATGGCTCCTAGACACACGGTGGCCGGGAACAGAACCACACCCGGCAACAGCAGGCTGACGACCCAGTGAAGCCCGACCCCGGGTGCGGGCCCAAGCCACTGCCAGGAGAACTCCGCAACCCGCGGCAGCAGCACCACCGTCGCCAGCGCCCAGAAGGCCGTCAGCGCCTCGAGCACTGCACAGCGGATCTCGAGAGACGGCAGGCGATCCAGAGCACGAGCGCCCCAACGCGAACCCACCGCCAGTCCGCCAAAGAAGGCGGTGATCACACCCAGGGTGGAGGGCAACTCTTGTCCAAGACCGAGTGCAAACATCCGTGCCCAGACCATCTGAAGGCCCAGTGCCGAGGCACCGGACGCACCCACCGCCAGCCTCACGCCGAGTGGGATTCGAGAAAATCGGACCGGATGGGGTGGGGTCATGGCAACATCAACGCACTCGCATCACCTCGTTGTCGCAAGGCATCTCTCGGGGTGAGCCCGAAGCACTGAACCTGCTTCACACGGGCAGCGGGAGGTCGGTCATAATGCGCGTGTGGGAACGCAGAGATAGCAACTGAGCCAACGGCGTGTTTCCACCGATTCGCAACGACTCCTTAAGGGCCTCTTCCTTGCCTGCCCCAGAGGCCAGCACCCACACCTCTTTGGCTGCAGCCAGCACTTGGAAGGTCAGGCTGAGGCGCTGGGGCGGTGGCTTGGGTCCAATCACCGGGATCACCCATCCAGTGGAGGTCACCACCGATTGCGGAGCTCCTGGAAAAAGCGAGGCCACGTGACCGTCTTCACCCATGCCGAGGAACACCAAGTCGAGTACAGGCACGCTGCCGGATGCGGTGCCGGTCACCCGGGCCAACTCGGCCTCGGCCAGACGGGCCGCTTCTTCGGGCGGCAACTCACCGCACAGACGATGCCGGCATGCGGCGTCAATCCCGGCAGGATCCAGCAAGGCCGATTGAGCCAGCTTGTAATTGCTGTCGGCATGATCGGGCGGCACGCAGCGCTCATCTCCCCAATGAAAGTGAACCGTGTCCCAACAGGTACGCCGAGAGGTCCCCAGCACGTGGGCTGCGGCCATAAAGCGGCCGGCCACCCGACCGCCCGACAAGGCCACGTGGAAGGGCTTTCCCGCCGTGTTGGCCGCATCGACCGCATCCAACCAGCGACCCGCCACTTGTTGCACGAGGGTTTCAGTATCCGGAAACGGAATGAGATCCGATTGATTCATGGGTACAGGAGCACAATCACGGTTTGGGAACCGCGGGGGGATTTTGAGGTTGTTTCGAGGCCGGGGACGCAGCGGGATCGGATACCGCCCGACGCTCCTCGGGCAAGAGATCCTTCAATGTTCCAAAAGGTCTGAAGGGAAAGAGCAACAAGGTCGGTACATGAGCCGGACCCGTCACCGGCTCATCCAGAGTTCCGGTCAGTCGGTACTCGAAGAGCTTCTCCAGGGGCGACAGAGCAATGGACGCCACGGGACCGAACAAGGGCACCCGGCGAAACATCGAACCCTGCACGAGCATGTCCACCTTGTTGTCAAAGGTCACCGATCCCGAATAGCCGAGCGACATCGAGGGCGACTTCATTTGGAGATCGCGAGTGTGGACGGCACCCTGAGCCAGTGAATACGTGGCCGTTCCCTCCGTGAATCGAGCTTGGCCCAACCCAGAAGACATGCCGTCGAGAATGGAGGAAAACACACCGAAAACCGGAAACCCCCACAGGAATCCATTGCGCAAGGTGGCCTGCCCACCGCCCTTCCAGGTGGCCGGTTCGGAGGT
>JAPLUH010000234.1 GCA_026397675.1 Verrucomicrobiota bacterium | reverse complement strand
ACGGCGATGATGGAGAATACGCCGACGAACACTCCCAGGATGGTGAGCGATGAGCGGAGGATATTGGTTTTAACGGCGTTGGCCGCCATCCGCACCATCTCAACGAGTTCGCGCCAAGGAGTCATCGTCCGGGGGGTCATGGCTATTCGCTTCGAAGCGCGTCGACCGGGTTCATGCGGCTGGCCCGCCACGCCGGGATGAAACCAGCCACCATGCCTGTGGCGGCTGAGACGAAGAGCGCCAGGGCCACGATCCACCAAGACATGCGTGCCTCGAAGACGGAGCCATTGGCTCGCGCGATCTCACCGATTTTCCAAGAGATGGGCCAGGCGATCCCGACCCCGATGAGTCCGGCCAAGAGGGTGATTCCGGCGGCCTCCATGAGGAACTGCGTCAGGATGGACCGGCGCTTGGCGCCCAGCGCCTTGCGAATACCAATCTCCTTGGTGCGCTCGGTGACCGACACGAACAAGATATTCATAATGCCGATGCCGCCCACGAAGAGGGACAGGCCGGTGACAAAGAACCCGAAGCTGCCCAAGACCGCCTTGAAGCCGTCGAAAAACTTGGTGATCGCCTCCTGTTGGTTGATGGCGAAGTCGTCAGGTCGGCCGGGCTCGATCTTGCGGATGCTGCGGAAAAGGGATCGCGCTTCTTCCAGGGTCTCGGAGACGGCCTCTGGTTTAAGCGCTTTGACCGTGATGACGTAGTCGGGCCGGCGTTGGATGTCGTCTTGGAAACGGGAAATGGGAATGACGGCCTGGTTGTCTTGGTTCCAGCCCAGCATGCTGCCCATTTTGTCGAGGACTCCCACGACCTCATAAGGCGTATCATTAATGCGGACCTTCTTGCCCACCGGGTTGTCGTTCGGGAAGAAGGATTCGGCCAAATAAGACCCGAGGACGCAAACCGGGCGGCCTGAACTGACGTCGGAGGCGCTGAGCCAACGCCCTTGGGCGACTGTGAGACCGCGAATGATGAGCGATTCTGGAGTGTTTCCGAGGAGCCAAACACCCTTGGCTCGGCGGCGTTCGTAGGCCACCGACGCTTGGAAGGCTTCGCACTGAGGGGCCATGACCGCGGCGGTGGTCATGCGTGACTCGAGCTCGCGGTACTGGGCGAAGGTGATTTCCCGCCGGTTCCGATAAATTCGGTAGTCTTCGAAACTCATCCACGGAAAGCGGCCGATGAAGAGCACGTCGGAGCCCATGGAAGAGACGGACCGGGTAAAGGCCTCACCCATGCCGTTGATCATGGTACCCACCAGCGTGGCTGTCAGGATTCCGATCACCACACCGAGGGTCGTCAGGCCTGAACGCAGCTTGTTGGCCCGGATGGCCGCCACCGCAATGCGGGCTGATTCGCCCAGTTCGCTCCGGAGGGTCATGGTGCCGATACCGAGGCGACGACGGCCCTCGGGTGCGGGTTGGTCTCATCGGCGGCGATCAGGCCGTCGCGAATGCGGATGACCCGGCGGGCGTGAAGGGCCACCTCTTCTTCGTGGGTGACCACGATGATGGTGTTTCCACGGCGGGACAGTTCCTCGAAGAGGCTGAGGATTTCGACGCCGGTCTTGGAATCCAAATTCCCGGTGGGCTCGTCGGCCAGGATGATGGACGGAGAGTTGACCAAGGCCCGGGCGATGGCGACGCGCTGACGCTGTCCGCCGGACAGTTCGTTCGGACGATGATGCATGCGCTCACCGAGACCCACGTTGACTAAGGTTTGTCGAGCGCGCTCACGCCGTTCCTTCGGGGGGACTCCGGCATAAATGAGCGGGAGCTCGACGTTGTGCAGGGCGTCGGCTCGAGCCAGCAGGTTGAAGCTCTGAAAGACGAAGCCGATCTCCCGGTTGCGGATGTCGGCGAGCTCGTTGTCGCTCATTCGAGCCACGTCCTTGCCGTTGAGTTCGTAGCTGCCCTCGCTGGGCGTATCTAGGCAGCCCAGCAAGTTCATGAGGGTGGACTTGCCGGACCCCGACGGACCCATGATGGCCAGGTACTCGCCGCGCTCGATTTGCACCGAGACCCCGCGCAGCGCGTGCACCGTTTCGGTGCCCATCACGTATCGGCGGGCCAGGTTCTGGATTCGGATGAGAGACATGGCCTTGGCAAGAGAGCGGCTCAGGGCTTCGAGTCTTTGGCCTTCTTCGCCTCCTCGAGTTGGACGAGCGAGCCGTCGTTCAACTCCTTGGAGATGGCTTTGAAATTCCCTGTGATGATTTCTTGGCCCTCGGTCACTCCTTCCAAGATCTCGTAGTGGGAGTCGTCGCTAATACCCCGCTTCACGGGCAGCATTTTGGCTTTGTCGATTTCTCGGACGAAGACCACCTCGATGGGTTTGATCACGTTGCGAGCCTTCTTGCCGGCCAGGAATTCGATTTGCCCCTTGTCCTCCTCCGAAGTGGACCCCGTCTTCTTCGGGTCGGGTTCGGTGGACGTGGAGCCGGGCATGCGTGTGGTGACGGCTTGGATCGGAACAGTAATAACATTGGTTCGGTAGCGCGTCTCGATGTCGGCGGTCACGCTCATGCCCGGCAAGAAAAGTCCTGTGTCGGCCATGCGGATACGGACCTCGAACTTGGTCGACTCTTGCTGGGTGCCACCGGCGGCGGTCTTGGCCGAACGGGCCACCTGGGTGACCTGACCATCGAACTTCCGGTCCTTGAAGGAATCGACATCCAGGCGCGCCTTGAACCCGGGCTGGATGAGCACGACGTCCATTTCACCGACCTCGACGCGGGCTTCCATTTTGGTCAGGTCGGCCACGGTCATGATGTCGGTACCGGCCATCATACCTGTGCCAGAGACGCGTTCGCCCAATTCTGAATTGAGTTTGGAAACAGTGCCGTCAATGGGGCTGAAAATAATGGTCTTGGCGAGATCCTCCTGCGAGCGCTTGAGGCTGGCGCGGGCCATCTCGATGCGTTGAGTCGAAGCGATGGCATTGGCCCGCGCAACCTCAGCTCCGGTCCGAATTTCATCGAAGAGCGATCCGCTAATGAGTTGCCGGGAGAAGAGGTCTTCGTTGCGTTTGAGCTCAGCTTCGGCCTTCCGGGCGTTGGCCTCGGCGGTCAGCAGGTCGGCCTGTGATGACTTCAGGCTGGCCTCTTGGCTGCGGAGGGCCGCGGCATAGAGGTCGGGCCGCACTCGGACGAGCAAGTCGCCCTTGTGCACCTGTTGCCCCTCTTTCACTGGCAGGTCGATGATCTCGCCGGCCACCTCGGAGCTGATCTTCACTTGCACCACGGGTTGCAGCTTGCCGCTGCCGGTCACCACCTCGGTGAGGTTACGGCGTTGGGCCTTCTCGGTGGTCACCGTCACAGGCTTCTGGCGGTTGCAGCCCGCGCCGAAGAGGGCGGCGGCCGCAAGCAACGGGAGGAGGTGGCGATGAGACATTTGGAAGGAATGAAAACGGTTCGACGAGGGGTTCTTGAGAGTCCGGAGAGACTTGGGGCGGAGAGTCGTTCGGTTCAATATGCGTCGAACTTGTCTCAGATCGGACACCGGATTTCGGAAATCTTTGGGACTGAAGACCCAGTTCATCGGCTTAAGAGCCTGGGCTGGGGAGTGCCTTCCGGGCTGTGATGCCCCCAATCGACTGAGGCCCCGTGGAATGATTCGACACGATCCGACAGGGCCGTCGGGCGACTTAATGTTGGTCCAAGCAACCAAACTTCACGAACAGGCCGCCGAAGATCGCGGTGCCGCCCAAAAGCAGGTAGGGCCCATACACTTTACCGCTGGCAGTGCAGGCGATGCCGGCACTCAGCACGGCCGTGGTCACGAGGAAAAAGGCGAGCGACGCGATGAACTTCATGTCGGGCGAACATAGCCAGAACCCCATGAGGCTCAAGTCACGAATAAATGGGTGGGTGGGTCTAGGTACAGCAGGCTGTGCGTTTAGCACATTGCCTCCGGCAGTGGTCCTGCTCACTGTGTTCACTAGATCCCGCACTCCCGACCGCCCTATGAAGAGGACCCTGTCTACCCTTTCGGCCCGCCGCGCCTTCACCTTGATCGAGCTGCTAGTGGTCATCGCCATCATCGCTATTTTGGCAGGGATGCTCTTGCCCGCCTTGGCCAAGGCCAAGAGCAAGGCCGTTGTCACGAAGTGTTCCAGCAATTTGCGCAATCTGGGGTTAGCCGTGCGGATGTATGCGTTCGACAACCGTGATCAGTTTCCCGATTGCACGGGGGCTGTTTGGCCTTGGGAT
>JAPLUH010000189.1 GCA_026397675.1 Verrucomicrobiota bacterium | reverse complement strand
CCACCACGCGGGACATGCAGTGGTAGAAGCCGCTGGAGGCATCTGGATGGGCTTTGAGGCGTCGAGTTCTCATGAAGCGTCTGCCTCATGATTCGTTGCCTCTGGACGAGTTCTTTCGAAAAAAGAGCCTGTCCCTTAAATGGTTTTTGTTTTGACGGCAGGGACAGGCTGTTTGTCTATGGGAGCACCGATGAGACTTACGCGCCGATCCGCTATGACCACTGCAGCCTCATTGGCTGCTGCTTCCCTCTCTCAGCGTCTCGGGGCTGCTGACGCGGTCAGTGGCCTGCGGGGACGCATTCATCACTCCGTGTGCAAATGGTGCTATCCCAAGGTCTCTCTCGAGGAGTTGGCCATTGCCGGCAAGGCCATGGGGCTCCAGTCCATCGAGTTGCTCGGCCCAGGTGAATGGGAGACGGTCAAGAAGCACGGGCTGACTTGCGCAATCACCAGCAACCCGGTGAAGAATGGTCTTGGCGGTATCACCAAGGGTTTCAATCGGTTGGAGCATCACGACACCTTGGTGGCCGCCTATGAGGAATGGATCCCGCTGGCCGCCAAGGCAGGTCTGAAGAATGTGATTTGTTTCTCAGGCAATCGGGCTGGAATGGACGATGCATCCGGGCTCAAGAATTGTGCCACTGGGTTGAAGCGGTTGATGGGGGTCTGTGAGCAAAATCAGGTGACGCTGGTAATGGAACTTTTGAACTCGCGCGTCGATCATGCGGACTACATGTGCGACAAGTCCGCCTGGGGGGTGGCTCTTTGCAAGGAGATCGGCTCCGAGTCGTTCAAGCTCCTCTACGATATCTACCACATGCAGATCATGGAGGGGGATGTGATTGCCACGATCCGCAAGCAAAACGCATATTTTGCGCATTATCACACAGGTGGTGTTCCAGGGCGTCATGAGATCGATGAGACGCAGGAACTGAATTATCCCGCTATCCTCAAAGCCATAGCCGACACGGGCTACAAGGGTTTTGTTGCCCAGGAATTCATACCGGCCCGTCCTGATGCACTGGGATCGCTGAGGCAGGCGGTCCGTTTGTGTGATGTCTGAGTCAGGCCAAGGCCTGATTCAAGAAATCGATGTTCTTTAGGTTTGAAGCGGGGGTTGCCGGGGTTGGTTCAACACCACCGGCACAATCCGTGGTTAAGATAAACTGTTCGGCAAGTCCGGGTTTTTAATCCTTGGGACGGCTATTTTATCGTTAACACGTCTGAAAACCGACGGCAGACGATACTGTTTTTCCTAATAGATGGGTCAAAAATTTCCCACCTGACCGGAAGTAACCCGATCAGAGCAGGTGGCCCATGCGGTCTCGTTTGGTTTTGAGGTAGCGCTCGTTGTCCGGATTAGGCACCACCCGAATGGGGAGTTGCTCGATGATCTCCAAGCCATGCCCCTGCAAACCCACGACCTTCTTCGGATTGTTGGTCAAAAGGCGGATTTTCTTCACTCCCAGATCCGACAGCATTTGTGCCCCAAAGCCGTAATCTCTGAGGTCCATCGGGAAACCGAGCTGCAAATTGGCTTCGACGGTGTCCAAACCTTGCTCTTGTAGCTTGTAGGCTTTGATCTTGGCACCAAGCCCTATGCCTCGACCCTCCTGCCTCATGTAGAGAATTACCCCGCGACCTTCTTTCTCAATTCGCTCCATAGCCGCGTGCAACTGGGGGCCGCAGTCGCATCGGCGTGAACCAAAAACGTCTCCAGTCAGGCATTCGCTGTGCACCCGGACCATGACCCCTTTTTTGCCGGATACTTCACCTTTCACCAGAGCCAAGTGCTCGGCTCCATCGACTTTGGACAAGTACAGGTGCAGCGTGAAATCACCGTAGTCGGTGGGCATGCGGATCGATTCCACTCGCTCGATGAGTCTTTCTGAATTCCGGCGGAATTGGATGAGCGATTCGATGGTGCAGATCTTGAGTTTGTGTTTCTTGGCGAAACGCAGCAGCTGTGGCAGACGGGCCATCGACCCGTCATCGTTCATGATTTCACAGATCACCCCTGCAGGGCGCAGGCCTGCCAGAGTGGCTAGATCAACGGCCGCTTCAGTATGTCCGGCTCGGCGCAGGACCCCTCCAGCCTTGGATCGCAAAGGGAAGATATGCCCTGGTTGGACGAGATCTGCGGGTGTGGCCGTTGGGTCCACCATGACTTGGATGGTCTTAGATCGATCGGCTGCGCTGATGCCGGTGCTGATACCTTTGGCAGCATCGACGCTGACTTGGAAGTCGGTCTTATAAGCGTCGCGGTTCTGAACAACCATCTGTTCGATGCCCAGTTGCTTGAGTCGCTCTCCAACGGTCGGAACGCAGATCAGTCCTCGGCCATGTTTGGCCATGAAGTTGATCGCATCCGGGGTCACCTTTTCGGCAGCCAATACCAGATCACCCTCGTTTTCTCGATCCTCGTCATCCACGACAACCACCATTTTGCCCAGGCGGATATCGCTGAGGACGGAGGGAATGTCGTGGAATGGGCCGGTCTTCTTCATGTCAGGCGATTAGTCACGGATGGGGGCGTGGCTTTGCGTGGTAGGGGTCTTGAGAAACCTGAGATCAGAGTTACTCGAGTCCTAGCAAGCGGCGTCCTTCGGCGGTGATCATGCTTTGATGCCAGGGTGGGTCCCAGACGATCTCAACCGATGCGTCTTCAACACCAGGCAGGGTGAGGATCTTTTGTTGGGCGTCACCGGCAATGGTGGCTCCCATACCACACCCAGGAGCTGTGAGGGTCATCTTCACGAAGATCTTTTTGGTACCGCTGGGGAGAAGCTCGATCCCCATGTCATAGACCAGTCCCAGATCGACGATGTTGACCGGGATTTCCGGATCATAACAGCTACGGAGGGCTTCCCAGACTGATTTTTCGTCCGTGTCACCGGTGACGGGTGTGGTCGATGCCTCGGCGGAAGGAGTGATTCCCAAAGCGTCTGCATCTTTGGGCCCGATGCGGAACAGGCCGCCCATGGCGTGTACGGTGTAGGACCCACCGAGGGTCTGGGTGATGTCCACCTCGGTTCCTGCTGGAAGGGTGACGACATTGCCCGCAGGGATTTGGATCGCGTCGCAATCGCGGGAGAGAACGACGGTGCTAACGGAATTCATGGCGGGTGCAAACTAGCGCGGAGTCCGGGAAAGAGAAGTCAAAGGTCGATAAGGGACAGGCTCGTATCCAGCACCTTGCTGGGGTGATGAGGGGTGATGGGCCTATGTTGCCTGGGTTCAAGGCGTGTTGTTCTGCGGTGGTCACAAATCTGTGAGCTCGAGGAATCTGTGGCTTGATGAGGGACAGGCTCTTCTTTTGGTCGGATGTTTGTAAAAAGATCATCGCCGAGGCTTTCACGACTGGGGTCCCCAACTCGGTTTCTGCTGCGGTTGAGTTTCGATGCTTTGGATTCGGGGGGGGGCGATTCAAATGAAGGTTCAAGATAGAAAACTTTTGACAGATTGGGTCCCGCCGCGGATTAACTAGCCCTGCTGCAGGTAACTGTGGCGCTCATCCAGAGTGGCAGAGGGTACGGCCCGATGAAGCCACGGCAACCGGTGGAGCTGACGTGCTCGACGGCCAGGTGCCAAATCCGGTCGGAACTACAAAGTTCCGGCGAAGATGAGAAGCGTCGGCTCCCTAGGAGACCCCTTCTCGCTTTGCGGAAGGGGTTTTTATATGCCCCCACCGCGTCGGTTTCTTGGATGTGCGCTGATCGGTTGCCGCGGCGGTTATTTTTCTTATGAGCCAGAGCAACGGATTCATGAAGGCACTGAAGTGCCGGGAGTGCGGACGAGAATACCCCCTGGGGGCCACACATGTTTGCGAGTTCGATTTTGGACCGCTGGAAGTGGCTTATGACTACGAGCGCATCCGCCAGAGTCTCACCAGGGAAACGATTTGCTCGCGTCCCCAGAACATGTGGCGCTATCGGGAACTCCTCCCGATTGCCGGCGAACCGACGGTCGGAGCCAAGGTAGGCTACACCCCATTAATTAAGGCAGATCGTCTAGCAGCTCGGCTGGGGATCCGCGAATTGTGGATTAAGAATGATGCGGTCAACTATCCGACGCTGTCCTTCAAGGACCGCGTGGTGAGCGTTGCTCTGAGTCGTTCCGTGGAACTTGGATTCAAGACCGTCGCCTGCGCGTCCACGGGCAATCTGGCTAATTCGGTGGCGGCCAATGCTGCGGCCGCGGGGCTCCAGTGCTACGTTTTCATTCCCTCGGACCTAGAGCAGGGCAAGGTTGTCAACTCTCTGGTCTACGGGGCGAATGTCGTCGCGATCCGGGGACATTATGACGAGGTGAACCGGTTGTGTGCGGAGATCGCCGGCAAGTACGGATGGGCTTTTGTGAACGTTAATATGAGGCCCTATTACGCGGAGGGATCCAAGAGCATGGGCTTCGAGATCCAAGAGCAGTTAGGGTGGCAGATTCCGGAACACACGGTGGTCTGCATGGCTTCCGGTTCCTTGCTGACTAAAATCCATAAGAGCTATCAGGAGTTTTCCAAGCTGGGATTGGTCCAGAGTCATGGGTGGAAAATCCACGGAGCCCAGGCCACGGGTTGCTCTCCGATCACAACTGCACAGAAAGCGGGGTTGGATTTCTTCAAGCCGGTGAAGCCCAATACCATTGCCAAGTCGTTGGCGATTGGGACTCCCGCCGACGGCTTCTATGCACTGAAGGTTATGAAAGAGACTGGCGGCCACAGTGACGATGTCTCGGATGACGAAATTCGTGAGGGCATTCGGATGCTCGCAGAAACAGAGGGAATCTTCGCAGAGACTGCCGGCGGTGTTACCGTGGGTGTGGCCAAGAAGCTCATCGCCCAAGGCAAGATCCCGGCCGATTCCAGCGCAGTGTTGTGCATTACTGGCAACGGCCTCAAGACGTTGGAAGCCATGCTTGGGCATTGCGGTGACTCCCGGGTTATCAAGCCGAGCCTCCGGGAATTTGAGGCGCTGTTGGCCTCAGATCAGGCTGAGGTGGCGGGTTAACGCTAATCGGGCTTCAATTGAGTTTTTTTGATGATCCAAGGCCATGGTTGAAGTTTTGATCCCGCCTCAACTCCGTCGACTGTGTGATGGTGAAGAGGCGGTCGAAGTCGGGCCCGGAACCCTTGGGGAGGTGCTCCTGCAATTGCAGCAGCGCTTCAATGGGATTTATGACCGACTGTGCCAGCCCGACGGTAGGGTCCGTGGTTCCGTTCTGGTTCTCGTTAATGACGAGGATGTCCGGTTTCTTCGGGAGCTTCAGACGCCCGTGTGCTCCGGAGATTCGGTGCGTCTGATACCCGCCTTTGCAGGCGGTTAAGGCTCGTGGGTCCTGTTCAGAGATCCGCCGTAGGTTCGCCCGAAATTCACCAAGACTCGCTGTCTGATCTTTCGCTGCCTGACCTACATGTCTTGAAGATACAGGTGGCGGTTTCGCCAAAGGTAAGTGGCGCCGCTGTAAAGGGTGAGGGTCACGGCAACCCATTGAGTGGCTTGTGCAAACGTGACAATCCAGGGCCTACCCAGCACGGGCCAAGCGAAGAGTGCTTCGCCGACGGATCCCCATTGCGGGTAGCTCATGACCAAGAGGGTGGCCAAGATGGTGGTGATTTGGGATACCGTCTTGTGTTTGCCGAGTCGCTCGGCGGCCAAAACAACATTCTTGGAGGCCGCCAGCAGGCGCAGTCCGGTGATAGCCAGTTCTCGGCCAACAATCACCGCTACCATCCAGGCTTCGATTTGTCTGAGTTCGATGAAGGCGATGAAGGCAGAACAGGTGAGAATCTTGTCCGCCAACGGGTCCATGAGCGTTCCGAAGGCAGTGATCAACTTGCGCTCACGGGCAATTTTTCCATCCAGGAAGTCGGTGAGACTCGCCAGGCCGAAGAGAACCAAAGCCCAAGAGCGATTTCCTGGAAACGGTGCAAATGCTGCCACCCAAAACAATCCCGTCAGCGCGAAACGGGAGACAGTCAATTGGTTGGGGAGATTCATCGGCGGGTTTAGTGCGTCGTGAGGTTCTATAACCTCAGTGAGTGGTCTTCAATACTGACAAGCTGCGGATGGTTTTCAGAAGGGTGTCTATTTCAGAATTGGACCCGATTGTGATCCGCAGAAATAATTCCAGATCGGGAGAGGCGAACCACCGGACCAGGATTTTTTTCCGGCGCAGGTCTTCCAGCCACTGGCGCGCCGGCGGTCCCGGTGGTCGAGCCAAAATGAAGTTTGTCTGAGAGGGCAGAACATTCCAACCCAAACCGGTCAATCCCTCTGCCAATCGACTCCGAGAGTCGGTGACACGCCGGAAGTTGCGCTGGTAATAAGAAAGGCTTTTCAGTGTGGCGGATGCCGCGATTTGGCCCAGACCGTTAACGTTGTAGCTATCTCGAATTCCGTGGAGCGCAGCGATCAATTCGGGATGGCCGACCCAGTAGCCGATCCGTTGGAAGCACAACGAATAAGCCTTTGAGAAGGTTCTAGAAATAATTACATGGGGATGCTTGAGACAGAGCTCCAAGGCGTTTTCGTTTGCGAAGTCCACGTAGGCTTCGTCCAAGACCACCACCCCTTTCATGGCGCTACACAGGGCATCCAGCTCGAGGGTAGAGTATCCGCGACCACTCGGTGCATTCGGGGTGGTGACGAAGGTCAGTGCAGCCTGAAAGTCCCAACGCTTGCCGCGACGCAGCTGGGGAACCGAGGGGATTCCAAAATCGCCCAATAGCGGGACGGAATGTGGGGTAGCTCCATGCGTTTCGGCCAGCACGGGGTATAGCGAATAGCTGGGCCAAAAATATTGGACCCGGCTTTTGGAAGACTCACTCGATGCGGAATCTCCGTTGGCAGCTGGCTCCACGAAGGCACGGACACCCAGGGCCAGCAATTCGTCCGAGCCGTTTCCGATGATGATCTGATCGGGTGAGCACTGGTGCAGGTCAGCCAGTTGTTCTCGGAGCAATTGAGCCGAGGGGTTGGGGTACAACCTCATTCGGCCGTCAATCGCCGCTCGCATGGCCGATAAAACCTTGGGTGACGGCGGGTAGGGGTTCTCGTTGGTATTGAGTTTGATCAACCCTTTCACCTTGGGTTGTTCACCCGGCACATAGGCATGCAACTCGCGAACCAAGGGGCGAACCAACTTGGCTGGCGATCCGTTGCGATAGGAATGTTTTGGCACAGCGATTTGGACCGGAACAGCTGAGCGGCAGCGACCGGCTTAGGGTCAGGCTCTTAGCATTCGATCCCGTTCTGCCAAAGGACAATCTCTGAGGATCCGGTACGATGGGTCAGTTTGTATGGGGTACCACCGCTCAAGGGACAGGCTCATGAGACTGGCTATTCCGACCGGAAAACGGTCCTGGAGGGGAATGTGATGGTACTCATTGCAAAGGGGAGCCAGACGGACTCCAGAGTTAAGGGACAGGCTCGCGAGTTTTTCAGAAGGATGGAGGCAAGGTCTCGCTTGCCTGGACGGGGGGCAGACGTAGCTTAGCGCTCCCCGCTCTGGCGGGGTTCTCCAATCCATGAGCCTTGTGTCACTGTCTCAGCATCCTGATTCGTTCGCCCACCGCCATATCGGCCCCCGTCCTGAGGAGTGGGATGCCATGGCTCAAGCCTGTGGTCATGCTTCGTTGGATGCGTTGGTGGGAGCCGCTGTCCCCGAACTGATTCGCCGGAATGATTCAATGAGTCTCCCTCAGCCTTTGGGGGAAACGGCTGCCCTGGGTCGGTTGCGGTCCATCGCCGCCAAAAACCAAGTTTACAAGTCCTACATTGGACTGGGCTACCACGACACGATCACGCCGGCGGTGATCCAGCGAAATATTTTTGAGAATCCGGGTTGGTACACGCAGTACACTCCCTATCAGGCGGAGATCTCACAGGGTCGTTTGGAGGGATTGCTGAACTTCCAGACCATGGTGTGTGATCTGACGGGTCTGGACATCTCCAACGCCTCACTTCTGGACGAGGCCACAGCCTGCGCGGAGGCGATGACCCTGTGCCGTCGTGTCAAAGAGGCGGATGCCGATCGCAACACGTTCTGGATCGCTTCGGACTGCCATCCGCAAAATATCGATTTGGTGCGGACACGGGCCGAGGCGTTGGGCTTGCAGGTCGTGGTGGGTGATTGGCGCCAAGCCTCGCTCGGGCCCGAGGTATTCGGTGTCCTGATTCAGTACCCAGGGAGCTCGGGCGAGGTGGGAGATTATTCTCAATTGGTCCGGGCAGCCCACGAGGCAGGGGCTTTGGTGGTATTCGCTGCAGACCTGCTCGCATTGACGCTGTTGAAAACTCCGGGCGAATGGGGCGCCGATGTTGCTGTTGGTAGCGCTCAGCGCTTTGGAGTCCCGCTGGGTTTTGGTGGTCCGCATGCGGCTTATTTTGCGACTCGGGATGCGTTCAAACGATCCATGCCGGGGCGCTTGGTGGGTGTCTCTAAGGATTCCCGCGGACGCCCCGCCTTGCGCTTGTCGCTCGGGACCCGTGAACAACATATCCGACGCGAGAAGGCGACCTCGAACATTTGCACGGCTCAGGCACTCTTGGCCAACATGGCTATGGCCTACGCGGCTTACCATGGGCCCGAGGGACTGATGGCCATTGCCCGCCGGGTTCATGGCCTGACGGGGCTTCTGGCGGCGGGTCTCCAGCGGTTGGGGTTGCGACTGGCCGCAGACACCTTCTTTGACACGCTCACAGTGCTGGTGCCCGATGCGACGCTCGTGCACAAGGCCGCTGAGGCGCTCCACATCAACCTGCGACGTCTGGATTCGCAGCGCATTGGAGTCTCGTTGGATGAAACCACCGGTTTGGAGGAGGTGCTGCAAATTCTCAGGGCCTTTCACCGGGGTGAGATGTTGCCCTTCGCATTAGAGGACTTGGTGGCATGCGCTCCGGTGCTCCCGCAACGGTCCAGCACCTTTCTGACCCATTCAGTCTTCCAGAAGCACCGCAGCGAGACCGAGATGCTCCGGTATCTTCGGCGCCTCGAATCCAAAGACCTATCGCTGTGTCACAGCATGATCCCTCTGGGGTCCTGCACCATGAAGCTCAACGCGTCTGCGGAGATGTTTCCGGTCAGTTGGCCGGAGTTTGGTGCCATTCATCCATTTGCGCCTTTGTCGCAAACCCGCGGTTACCAGCAGTTGTTTGAAGAACTGGAAGCTTGGCTGGCTTCGTGCACTGGATTTGCCGGAGTTTCGCTACAACCCAATTCCGGTTCTCAGGGCGAATATGCCGGACTCCTCATCATCCGTGCTTGGCTCCGCAGTCGGGGAGAAGGGCACCGAAATGTCTGCCTCATCCCGACCAGCGCTCATGGAACTAATCCCGCTTCAGCGGTGATGGCCGGAATGACGGTGGTTCCGGTAGGCTGCGATCTCGAGGGCAATATCGATGTCGCTGATCTCCGTCAGAAGGTCGATCAGCATCGGGGCGAACTGGCCGCTCTGATGATTACCTACCCCAGCACTCATGGCGTATTCGAGGTGGCGGTGAAGGATATTTGCCAGTGGGTCCACGAGGCCGGTGGCCAAGTCTACATGGATGGAGCGAACATGAATGCTCAGGTGGGTCTGACCTCTCCGGGAACGCTCGGGGCCGATGTGTGTCACCTGAACTTGCACAAGACATTTTGTATTCCGCACGGAGGAGGAGGTCCTGGCGTGGGACCGGTTTGTGTGGCCGCACATCTCGTGGATTTCTTGCCTGGCCATTCGGTGGTGAATTTGGGGGGCGAAGATC
This sequence comes from Verrucomicrobiota bacterium, assembly GCA_026397675.1. Classification (GTDB taxonomy): domain Bacteria; phylum Verrucomicrobiota; class Verrucomicrobiia; order Limisphaerales; family UBA9464; genus SXXZ01. The sequence continues at coordinate 3,021 of JAPLUH010000189.1, read as the reverse complement.
CGATTGGTGCAGTCAGTGCGGCCCCATGGGGCAGTGCATCGATTTGCGTCATTTCGTGGATGTACATCCAGATGATGGGCGACAAGGGGCTCACCGCAGCCACCCAGGTAGCCATCCTGAACGCAAATTACATCGCGCAGCGACTGGAGCCCTATTTCCCGACGTTGTACCGGGCCAATGGGTGCGTTGCCCACGAATGCATCTTGGACTTGCGTCAGTTCAAGAAGGTGACCGCCGAGGACGTGGCTAAGCGATTAATGGACTACGGGTTCCATGCACCCACCCTGAGTTGGCCGGTGGCGGGAACGCTGATGGTCGAACCAACCGAGTCGGAACCGCGGGCCGAATTGGATCGGTTCTGCGAGGCGATGATCGCAGTCCACGCCGAAATCGTGGAGGTGGAATCGGGTCAGGTGGATGCCAAGAACAATTTGCTCAAGAATGCGCCCCATACGGCGGATCAGATTGCTGCCGAGGCTTGGGATCGTCCCTACACCCGGGAACGGGCGGCGTTCCCGGTGGATGGCCTGAAGGATTTCAAGTTCTGGCCCGCGTCGGGTCGGGTCGACAATGTGTTTGGTGACCGAAATCTTGTCTGCTCCTGCGTCGGGATGGAGGCCTACAGCACACCCGCTTCGGAGCGGTGAGATTGAGTTCTCTGGTTTAACTCATCATCGGTTGATGGAAAAGACCGCCTTCGGGCGGTCTTTTTGCGATGACACCAGGGCTTTTCGGGTAAACGGCAATCTCTGGACCCAATGCGTAGGTTCTAGAAACAAGCGGGAAGGGTTCGGATCGATCGGAGAATCGGTCGTTCAGTGAACCGACGGATTTTACAAAAATCACCAGCTCCCGAAGGGAAGGGGTAGAAATTAGAATCACGGAGACAAAAGAAACTCTGGGGATCGAGAGATGGTGCGCGATACAGGGTTCGAACCTGTGACCCCTACCGTGTCAAGGTAATGCTCTACCACTGAGCTAACCGCGCAACGTCTGAAGCGCGGCGAAGTTAGTTTTCGTACAGTTTAGTGCAAGGTTTTTGTTGTCCCATTTGCCGGCACAGGGCGGGCGCTGGGTTGCTCTGACTGCGAAAGGATGGATTCGCGGAGACGTTTGCGGATCCCTATTGATCGTCAACTGGCACCAGATTCCGTTTTCCCCAAGTGGTGAGGGCCTTTAGCCTTCCGCTGCATGAGTGCCTATTCGACCCGGTATTACGAGGGACTGAAGGAGGATTCCGCAGTTTCGGCGCGGGAGGTTGTCCCGTTGCTGCTGGGACTGATCCCGGCCAAGTCGGTGGTCGATGTGGGGTGCGGGTCCGGTACCTGGGCGCAGGCCTATGCCCAGGCGGGTTGCGAGGTTCTTGGTATCGACGGTGATATCGTGCAGGTCGACCAACTCCTGATTCCGGGCGATCGGTTCCTCAGGAAGGATCTCGCGCAGCCGCTGCGCTTGGATCGGCGCTTCGACCTCGTCAACTGTCTGGAAGTAGCCGAGCACCTCGACGGATCGCGCGCGGACAGTTTTGTGGCGGATCTTTGTTCGCTGGGGGATGCGGTGGCCTTCAGTGCTGCGATCCCGGGGCAAGGGGGGACTCACCATGTGAATGAGCAATTTCAAAGCTATTGGATCGAGCGGTTTCGTTCACAGGGTTTTGTTCCGTTGGACTGTTTACGTCATCAGATTTGGGGCAATGACCGAGTGGCCTGGTGGTATGTGCAGAACTTGTTTTTGTTTGTCCGCGAAAGCCGTCTGGCCGATTACCCGAAGGCTCATGACGCGTCGCGACCTTGGCCGCAGGATCTCGTTCACCCGAGGGCCTATGTGACCGCGACCGTCCCCTCCCAGATGTCCCCACGGATGCTCAAGGAGGTGTTTTTCGCGCTGCCTTATTTTCCAGGCAAGATTCTCCAACATCTGCGGAAGTAGGCGAATCTGGATGCAGCGCCGGTTCCGGAGGGGGGCAAGATCGAGGCTCCCGCGGCTCTGGCCCACCCTCTTGAACGGCCCGAGGCAGAGACGTTTTTTGGATCAACCGCTCAGGGTTTCACAGAGAGCCTGCGGTCGATTTCCTTTAGTGTGAATCGCACCGAGATAATGTAGGGCGATTTGCCTGCATCCCAGTGACCGTAGGTGGTGGCCAACACGGTTCCATCGCCTAGCACCTCAACACCCGGGTAAGCGCAATCCCAGGCATGTTGGTTGTCACCGAGGCGGATCCGGTACTGGCCCTCTCGGCCACTGAGAAGGTCCGAGAACTGGCCCACCCAGGCGATCCAATCCCCGGCGGTGACGGATCCCTTGGCCGTATCCCGGAAAGAGATCACCAGTCGTCCATCGCGCGCATACTTAGCGGTGTGCCGGTCACCGGTGAGGCTTGCCGGCAACTCCTTCGGATCGCTCCAAGTCGCACCTTCGTCCGTCGAAACGATGAAGTGGGAATTTAGTTTTCGACGGTTTTCACGCAACAACAGCACCAAGGTGCGCCCGTCCGGAGAACGAACCGCACCGGGTTCGCAAAGGTGGATTGCAGAATCGGACCAGAGAACACGCGGTTGCGACCAGGTCAGGCCACCGTCTTCCGAGCGGACCTGATACAGTCGAAAAATAGCTAGATTGGCGGGCTGGGCACCCTTGGAGATGTATCGCCCATCGTCGTGGAACCACGCCAGATAGCGGCCCGGTTTGTTCCGGACTGCTTCCACCGAGCCCATCACCACGATGCCACCCCAATCGCCCACGGCCTTCAAGGGCGACCAGGATGAGCCATCGTCTTCCGAGATGGGGAGTCGAGCCGGCCAGAGTCCGGACCAGACGATCAAGCGGCGGTGCCCTGCAGCATCGATCACCCGGTGGATGGTGGGCGTTTCGAGCGAAGTGGCCCAGTTCTCAGGCACAGGTTGCCTCGGGCTCCAGGTCAGGCCGCCGTCGGTGCTCCGTTTGAGTTGAATGGCCCCCTTGCCGTGGCCCTTGGGGTACACGCAGAGGACCGTGTGACCATCTTCCAAAAGTACTGTGGTG
>JAPLUH010000362.1 GCA_026397675.1 Verrucomicrobiota bacterium | reverse complement strand
CGGACCCGACGGCCAGCTCTATGCCGCCACCCAGGGCGAATCCCCGAAGATCGTGAGCATCGACCCTGCCACCCAGGCGATCCGCGACGTGGCCACCGGGGTCAAGCCCAACGACCTCATCGTCTCCAAGGCCGGATGGATTTACTTCACCGACACGGGCGCGGGCCAGGTCCAGGCCGTGCCCATCGGAGCCAAGTCCCTCTCGCGCCCGCGCACCGTCGCCGGCGGAATCACCTCTCCCAACGGCATCGCTCTTTCACCGAAGCACGATTTTCTCTACGTCTCGGAATACGGTGGCACCAATGTCTGGAGCTTCGCTATCGCGGCCGATGGCAGCCTGAGCGCCGGCGAACGTTCCATGACCCTGGTGGTGCCCTCAGGCAAGAAAGACAGCGGTGGCGATGGTTCGACCGTGGATGCCCTCGGCCGGCTTTATGTGACCTCACACGCGGGAGTCCAGATGTTCGACTGGATTGGTCGCCTGGGAGGCGTCATCGCCAAGCCCCGCCCCGACAAGGGCGTGTACAGCTGCGTCTTCGCCGGTCCGGGAAATGCCTACCTCTACGTCTGCGGGGGCGATGCCGTACACCGGCGCAAGACTCTAACCCAGGCTCCCTGAGCCTCGGCTGCAGTGGCTACACCCCCTAGGGAGGCGGCGGACCTGGGGCAAGAGGCCTCAGGTCCTCCTGAAAGCAAAACAGGGCGCTCACTGAACAACGGCCGGAACGTCTGTAGGCCTGACCTTAGGTACAGGACCTGCTAGTTTTATTTTATCAAATGAAACTCTCGCTGGCCGCCGCACTGTGTTTGCTTCCCATAGCGACCCAGGCACAGATCCGGATCAGCGAATTCGTCGCCTCCAACACCCAATCCCATCCCGACATCGTCGATTTCAGTGATTATCCCGACTGGATCGAATTGGAGAATACTACCAGCGCGCCCGTTTCGCTGGCCGGTTGGTACCTGAGCGATGACCCGAAGAAACCCTTCCGCTGGACCTTTCCTACGACAGCCGAGTTGCCCGCCAAAGGGCACCTGATCGTCTGGGCCGACGGCGAAGACGCCGTTCCCGGCGAAACCCACCCTCGAGGCTATTGGCCGTGGCGCAGTTTTACGACGGAAGGCTACCACGCCAATTTCTCGCTGTCGGCGCTGGGTGAATCGGTGGTCTTAACCCACGCCACCGGGATGACGAACACCGTTCTAATCCAGTCCGGTGCGGCGCTCTGGAAGTATCTGGACGACGGATCCAACGCCGGCACCGCGTGGAATTTACCGGGCTTCAACGACGCGCTCTGGGCCAGCGGCGCAGGCCAGTTAGGGTACGGGGATGGCGACGAAACCACCCTATTAACAGCCGCGGCCGCAGGGTCCAACCACCCGATCACCACCTACTTTCGGCACGCCTTCAGTGTATCCGACCCAACCCGGCTCCTGGATCTCGAACTCCAACTCTTGGCCGATGACGGCGCCATTATTTACCTCAATGGAGCCGAAGTCGTTCGGCAGAACGTGCCGGCCGGGGCGGTAGACTTTAAAACGCTCACCACGACCTCGATATCCGGGACTGCCGAAAACGCCTTCACGACCCACCGCATTCCGGCCACGCACCTCGTCGCCGGCATTAATCTGGTGGCTGTCGAAGTGCACCAAAGCGCGGCCAACAGTTCCGACCTCGGCTTCGATTTGTCCCTCTCCGGGGCGAGCTTTACTGGCTCCACCAACGTGGATCTCCAAACCTACGGAATCCAGATTGCCGACGTCTCTCGGGGCCGCAATACAGCCGGAGACTGGGTTCAGTTCGCGACCCCCACACCCGGCGCCCCGAATTCCGGCACTGAGGTGCCCGACCTTCGCATCCATGGAATCGCCGCGGTCATCAGCCCTGAAGGCGGCGTTTCGGCGAGTCCAGTAATGGTGACATTGAGCGCCCCATCCGGAACCGTGCGCTACACGCTCAACGGGGCCGTGCCGACCCCAACTTCAGCGGCCTACACCCAACCCTTCACCCTCACATCCAACACCGTGGTCCGGACCCGTGTCTTCCAAGAGGGACGGCCCAATGGTCCGATCGCCACGCGGACCTACCTGATCGGTGAAACCCTCGGATCCTTGCCGATGATCTCGGTGGTCTCCGATCCCGAACTGCTCTTCGGCGACCGCCTGGGCATCTACTACAACCAACATGAGCAGAGCGTGAGCGGCGGCTCCAGCCGCGGACTGCGCGACGTGTACAAGAACAAAGACGCCCCGGGTTCATTAGAATTCTTCGCCCCGAACGGGCCATCGGGCTTCCAGGTCAACGGTGCCTTTCGTATGGGCGGTGAGAACAATTGGGTCCACGCGCAGCGTGCCCTGAACTTCGCGATCCGCGGGGCCTACGGTGATGACAACCTCGCCTACGACCTATTCCCAGGAACCGGCATTCCCAACCACACCTCCCTGACCCTGCGCGATGGCGGCGATGCCTGGAGCATGGAGATGTTGCGGGACGGTCTGTGGTCCTTTCTTCAGCGCGGCCAGATGAAGGTCGGCGTGTCCGATTACCGACCCAGCATCGTATTCATCAACGGGGCCTACTGGGGCCTTCACGACGTCCGTTCCCGGTGGAATGACGCCTGGTTCTTCGAGCATCACCGGCTGAACGCCACCGACATCGACCACCTGATCTACGGTCACGTCACCTCCTCGGCCATCACATTGGGAGTCGACAAGGGCGACACGGTGCACTGGCTAGAACTCCTCGAGTTTGCCCAATCGCACGACCTCAACGAACCGGCCGCTTGGGCAGTCATCGAATCCCGGGTCGACATTGAGAGCTTCATCGATTTCATCGCCTCCGAATCCTGGGGTCAGAATACCAGTTGGGCGCACAACCGGGAGTTCTGGCGTCCGCGCACCCCCAGCGGACGTTGGCAGTGGTTTCTGCCCGACATGGACCAGACGTTCCGCGCCTCGCAACTGAGCGACAACGTTCTGTCCGAAATGCTTTCTTCGGACCAACTGCTGTCGCGACTGAAAACCAGCACCCAGTTCCGACAACGCATGGCCCAACGCCTGGCGGCCCACGCCGATACGACCTTCCGGCCCGTGCGCGTCCAAGGCCTCTTGGACACCATGGCCCAGGAGGTGGAATCGGAGGTCCCGCGCCATGCAGCCCGATGGTCGAGCCTGGGCGGCATGAGTGCCTCTGGACGTGCCTCAGCCTTGGCCGACATGAAGAAGTTCATCGACGCCCGCTCCGATGGATTTTTGGACGAAATCCAGAGCCGCCTGAGCCTGTCCCCCGCCGTCGCAGTGACCCTGGAGGTCCGCGGCCTGCAGCATGGACGAATCCTCGTCGAGGGCGTGCCCACCGAACCGGGAGTCCACCGACTCTTCCCCGGAATTCCGCTCACGCTCACGGCCGAAGCGGCACCGGGTTTTCGCTTCGTCCGCTGGAATGGCACCACCGGCAATGCCAACACCGTGGCCACCATCACGACCAACACCACGACCAATATCACGCTTGTGCTGACCGGCACTGCCAGCCTCGTCGCCGAGTTCGCTCCATCCGAGGAGCTGGTGATCGGCGGTACTCTCAAGGCAACGACTTCCCTCATCGCCGGCGCCACTTACTCGCTGGATTCAGACCTCATCATCCCGCCCGGCATCACCCTCAACGTGCCTGCAGGAATCACGCTCAACATGCCCGCCGGGCGGCACCTTCGGGTCCAAGGCACCTTAAACGTGAGTGGCACTACGGAGGCCCCGGTGCGTCTTCTCGGCCGCAACGGTGCGCGCTGGGGCGGCCTTAGTTTTGAGAATCCGGACGGGGCCAGCGTGCTGCGCTACCTCGTGATCCGCCAGGCAACGCGAGGAGCCAACCCACTGGCATTTCCGTCCGCACTCTCCGGATTGAATGCGAACCTCCTGATCGAACACCTCGATATCGAGCACTGTGAGGGCCCGATCTTCTGCCGCGGTGGATCCATCGTCCTGCGTCATAGCCGGCTTCACACACCCTACACGGGCGACTGCATCAACGTGAAACGGGGAGCCGCGCTCATCGAGGACACCGACTTCATCGGCGACAACGCCCCGGATACCGATGCCATCGACTACGACGGCGTCGTGGGAGGCGTTGTGCGGAACTGCCGCATCTATCGGTTTCAAGGTCCCAATTGCGACGGTATCGACATCGGCGAGGCTGCCCAGGACATCCTCATCGAGAACAACCGCATCTACTTCAATTCCGACAAGGGCGTCTCCGTGGGTCAAGGCTCCACGGTCATCATGAAGAACAACCTGATCGTCGGCTGCGCCCTGGGCGTGGGAGTGAAGGATGCCGGATCGCGGGCCATCGTGGACCAGAACACCTTTGTCGACTGCGACATCGGCGTGGACGTGTACGAAAAGAACTTCGGCGTGGGTGGCGGATCAGCCTTCGTCACCAACACCCTCTTCTCTAAGAGTTCCATTGTTCCGGTACAGGTCGATGCCCTCTCCCAACTGGTGGTGTCCTACTCTCTTTCGGACACTGTTGCGATCACCGCTCCGGGATCCAGCAATCTGCTCAAGGCTCCCCTTTTCGTTGCTCCGGCCTTATTGGATTTCAGTCTCCAACCCACCTCACCCGCCATCGATTCCGGTGATCCCGTCCATGCGACCGATCCCGATGGAACCCGCGCCGACATTGGGGCCCGCTACCAATACCAAGCCAGCGACTATCCGTACGCCCTCACCCCAACGGTGGTGATCGACGAGATCCTGGCCAACTCTGAAGGCGACCAGGATTGGATCGAACTCTTCAACCGCTCCTCCAGCCCCGTGGACATCAGTGGGTGGTTTCTCAGCGACAGCGCGAGCGACCTGCGAAAATACCGCATCCCCGCAGGGACACGCCTCGAGGCGGGTGAGCGCATCGTGTTAGGTGAACAGCAGCATTTCGGCGTGGCGTCGCTAGATATTGGCCGGATCACCGGCTTCGCCCTCAGCGATGTGGGGGAGACCCTCTACCTGAGCTCGGCCATCGGTGACGAACTCACCGACGATCGCACCGAAGAGAAGTTTGGCGCATCACTCCCGGGCGAGACCCTGGGCAATTACCGCAAAGCCTCCACGGACACTTGGAACTTCATCCCCTTGCAAACCCCGACTCCCGGTAAGGCCAACAGCGCACCGCGCATCGGCCCCATCGTGATCTCGGAGATTTTCTATGCGTCGACAACAGATCCCGACCTCGAGTTCCTAGAACTTCTCAATATCACGGCCACTCCCGTGCCGCTCTACGACAGCGTCCGAAACGCTCCGTGGAGCATCACCGACGGGATCGCACTGGAGTTCCCCTCCAACCCACCGCTCATCCTGGCCTCGGGCGAGCGCTTGGTCCTGACGCGCAGCCTGTCTCACTTCAACGCGGCCTTCACGGTGCCAGCCGGAACCCGTGTCTTGGAATGGACCACCGGTCGATTGGCCAACGAAGGCGAGTCGGTGCAACTCGGCCGCCCCGCCGGACTGGACGATGCCGGAGTGCGCCAATTTGCCCGAGTGGACCGCGTGAATTACGACCGCAACGCACCCTGGCCCGCTGGAGTCGCGGGTTTGGGTCACTCACTGCAAAAGCCCGTTGAGAGTGGGTACGGCAACGATCCGTCTGCATGGCTAGCAGCAACGCCCACCCCGGGGACCGCCCTCATGGGTGTGCCTTTCTCCGATTGGATCACCGCGCAAGGAGTCCCCAAAGACCAACAAAGCCCCGGGCAAGATCCCGATCGGGATGGTCGACCCAACCTCCTGGAGTTTGCCCTCGGCAGCGATCCACTCACCGCGGACACCCGCCTCCCACTGCTGATGAGCCTGGCCACGGAACCGGCCACACTGCGCTTTGCCCTGCGACTCGATCGACCGGGCGTCACGATTCACCTCCAGACCACCACCGATTTGGGAGGCGGTACCTGGACCGAGCTACCCACCGAGGTCCTTTCAACCGAGGGCTCGATGCAAACCCGCATTGCGCGGCACGCCAGCAACAACGCCACACGATTTTTCCGCCTCGTCGCCCATTGATACCAAATCACCATATATATCGGTAAAATTTCTTGTTTGGTGTTTTGAGATTTGGGACTCTCTGACATGG
>JAPLUH010000142.1 GCA_026397675.1 Verrucomicrobiota bacterium | reverse complement strand
TCCATGAGTAGAGTCGATGCCGGGGGACTGGGTCACGTTGGTTCTGCGGGACCTGACTCAGGCCGCGTGATGGAACGGTCAGTTGGGGTTATCGAGCGGGTCCAGCGTCCAGACGACGCGGGTCTGTGGCAGGAAGGCCTTCCCGAGATTCGGGCTGCCGGTTGCAGTGTCGATGACTTGATTGCCGCGGAGGTTTTCGGCATGGCCGTCGGCGAAAACCAGGTTCCCGCTGCCCGAGTGACGGGCCGAGAACCGGTTAGCGAAGGCATGCGGCTGCCCGTTGTAAGCCGATTGATTGGGGTGAAATTTGAGCTCATCGGGCATTCCTGCCTCGGTGAAGACCACCGTTTGAGACGCCATTTGAACCGCGGAGAGTTTAGAGGGTTCTCCATTGCGGATGAGTTTGGAATTCATCGCCAGCGAGAAGAACGGGGATGCTTTGCGGACCGTAGCCAACGGTAAGTTTGCCGCGGGGCAGGTGAAGAGCGAGGCCTTCTCGTAAAAGGCTTGTCCATTGGTTGCGTAGTCGCGGACAGGGCGCAGTCCGATGCGCGGAGGGATCGCGTTGCACCACAGCTCTGCATTGTTGGTGCTCTGAGCCTGAAGCCAGGTCAACTGATCCTGACTGAAGGGTTTCTCGCGGGGGAGGTAATCGAGATTATCCTCCGTATAGAGGATTAATCCGAGGCCCCATTGTTTCTGCTGGTTGAGGCAAGCGATACGCACAGCGCTGCCTTTGGCACGTGCCAGCGCCGGCAAAAGCATCCCGGCCAAGATAGCGATGATGGCAATGACCACCAGCAGCTCGATGAGGGTGAACCCGCCGGAGCGAGAACCGAGCGGTGGACGGCAGTGGACGCCCTTCATTGAACCTCCACCCGAAAGAGTCCGACGGTGGCGCTGTTGGGGTCCAAGACGAGGGAGAAGGTGACGGGTCCGGCGACGGTGGCTGCCTGAGGTTCGCCTTCGTTGATCCAAGCATTGCCTGCTTCATTGCGGCGTTGCAGCCGGTAGGTGTGACCCGACTCGGCGGAGAGGAAGACCTTCAAGGCCGTCTCCGTTTGCGTGATGGTGAGTAATGGGGGCAGTGCAGGGGTGACGATCGTTCCGGCCTTGATCCGGCCCGGAGAGCCCCACTCCTTGACGCCTTCCAGAGTGGCGGGCGCTTGGAACACGCCGTTCAAGTCCAGCACGCTGAGTTTGCCGAACTCGCGTGTGTCCGGATTGAAATTGAAACTAATGCCCGGATCGCCGGCGGGGAAATCCACTCCGTCGATGGTGTCTGCATTGGCCGTGGCCGTGGCGTTCCAGAGGCGCACGCCGTCGCCGCCCGAGCTCAGTCCGATGCCGCTCCCGGTGTAGGTCACGATCTTCAGGCCGGTCGGGAGATTATTGGTGCCCCACCAGGTCCGAAACTGATCCGGGGTGAGTCGTTCCACAAACACGATGGATTCGCCGGGCAGAATTGTGAGATTGGTGTCCGCAATGAGCAGTGCGCTGCCGAGGCTCGCGCTGTTGTCATCAAAGCGCCAACCGGACAAGGAAATCGGCACGGGTGAGAAGGAGGTGATTTCCCACCAATCTTCAGGCGCGAAACCCACCCGGTCGATGAAGGCGGGATCCAACGTCGTGCGAGCACTGCTCACTTCGGTGATGCGGATGTCTGGCCGGCTGAGCACGGTCAATGACACCAGGTGGGTGATCGTGCCGCTGGCGTTCGCGGCGGTGACGGAGTACTGGCCCGCTTGCACCGCGGTCACCGGGTTGACGGTGAAGGTGGCTGAGGTGGCTCCGGAGAGGGGTGTTCCATTGAAAGACCACTGGTAGGTAGGTTCCGGTACTCCAGAGGCTGCTGCAGAGAACGTGGCCGCGCCGCCGGTGAGAACGGTTAGTTCTGTCGGTGTCTGTACCCAGCGGGGGGCTGAGGGAGCCGCAGCGATTTGGAGCCTGGCATCGGCGCTCGTCAGTGTGGCTAAGCCGTTATCGAGTTGAACCGAGTACAGGCCACTGACTTGAGTTTGAGCATTCAAGACAGTGAGACTGGCGCCAGTTTCGCCCGGGATGGGTGTGCCATTGAAACGCCACTGATAGCGGGGACGCGGCAAGCCGGCGACCTCCACAGTAAAGGTGGCGGCATCACCTGGATTGACCGTTTTGTTGGCCGGTGGGGTGGTGATGGTTAGCGGAATG
>JAPLUH010000051.1 GCA_026397675.1 Verrucomicrobiota bacterium | reverse complement strand
CGCCTCCGCTGATCCGACGGTCTCCCGACTCACTCCGCCAAGCGCCCTCTTCAGCTTCGGCGACACCACCCCCCCGATCATCGCCCGGTTCTTCGCCGGACAACGTTTTGATTTGGCGGCAACTGTTCGGCCAGATGCCGGAACCACGATCACCGGCTCCGTGTTTTCTGTGGACGGCACTGCCGTGAGCGACGCGTCGCTGACCTTCACAAAAGCAGACAAGGTCACCGTGACTAACAGTGTTCAGGTTGCCTTCCGGGCCTACTCCAACACCAAGCCGGGCATCCACACATTCAGCGTGTCGGCCACCCAGTCGGATGGAAAGACCGTGCAAGCTTTTGGTAATTTCGAGGTCATTGCCGCCGTTCCGCAGGGTCGGCGCGCCAAAAATATCATTTACCTGATCGGCGATGGCTTCGGGATCGCACACCGAACGGCCGCGCGCATCATGGGCCAGGGGGTGCAACTCGGAAAAGCCAACTCCAAGATGGCCATCGATTCGATGCCTTACACGGCGATCGCACAGACTCACTCGTTGAACTCGATCATCACGGATTCCGCCCCGGGCGCCCACTGCTACTCCACCGGCAACAAGGCCAACAACAATGAAGAGGGCGTCTTCCCCGATGACACGGCTGCGGCGTTTGACAACCCCCGTATCGAATACCTCGGATCCTATTTATTGCGGACCTCGGGCAAGACCTTGGGCATCGTCACCACGGCCGATGTGTTCGACGCGACTCCGGCCGCCTTCGCCATCCACACCTCCAACCGCGGCGCCGGCACCGGCATCTGCGATCAATACCTCGACGAGGGCGTGACCAACCGCGGTCTCCGCGTGCTCTTGGGCGGCGGACGTAAATGGTTCTTGGGCGCCGGCACCAATGGATCGGCTCGCGCCACCTCCAGTGACTACGTCCTGCCGCAGGATATCGCCAGCCGCTGGGGAGTTCCTGCGGGTGCTTCCGATCCCTCACGCGATTTGCTGAGCGACTTCATCAAGGCGGGTTTTAACTACGCGCCGGACAAGACCTCGCTCGACCTCCTGCCCTCGAACACCACCCGCCTGCTGGGACTGTTCTCGTTCTCCAACATGAACGTGGCCAAGGACAAGATCGACAAGCGCCGCGGCGCCTCGACCGTCGTCGATGACTTCGGTTTCCCCGACCAGCCGATGCTCGACGAGATGACCGCCAAGGCCCTGCAAGTGCTCTCGAAGAACAAAAACGGATTCACCCTGATGGTGGAAGCCGCCTCGATCGACAAGCAGGCCCATGCCATGGACACCGAGCGCTGGATCCTAGACACCTTGGAATTCGACCGTGCCGTTGCGACCGCCCGGGCATTTTTGGCCACCGACCCCGACACGTTGATTGTCGTTTGCGCCGACCATGAGTGCGCCGGCGTCAACATCATCGGCGCCTCCCGCGTCACCAACGCCAAGCTCACCGAACTGTCCCAAGGCATCGGCAACACCAACAACGCGATTCGCGAGGCTGTTGTGGGGGTGTATGAGAACGCCGGTTTCCCGGTCTACACGATGGCGGATGACGGCTATCCGACCACCACCGATCCGGACAACAAGATGCTCATCGGCTACGCCGGCAACGCCGACCGCTACGAAAACTGGCTGACCAATCCGCTGCCGCTGCAGGACAGCCAGCAGCCCTTCGGCAAGGTCGCCCCCTTGAACACCTACCCGGCGGGCCCTATCAACCGGGACACCAACGGAATGTTCCTCGTCACCGGTCAGGTGCCCAGCGCTGCAGCCGGTAGCTCAGCGGTTCACACGGCCTCGGATATTCCGGTCTATGCCGAAGGACGTGGCGCGAGCCTGTTCCGGGGATCGATCGACAACACCGATGTGTTCTTCAACGTGATGCAAGCCGTCTTGGGCGGCGTGCCGGTGACCAAGTGAATCGGGCGCTTCTCCCGAACCACCTTTCACTATGATCAACCCTTCATTTTCGGCCGCTCTGATGGCGGGCCTGCTCCTCGCGACCGCGTCCCAAGCGCAGTCCATCTCGATCACCTTCGACACCCTGAACTCAGGGACACCAGCCAACCTGGCCGCGCCGACCGGTGTCAGCTTCGGCGAAGCCACTTGGTCTGCGGACCTTGATGCAGACGGCGACGGGATCGCAGGCACCGAACGGTGGCGCCTCTTCGACAGCTCCAGCCCTATCCTGGTGCGCAACCCGGCCTTCTACGACCGCGGCAGCGCCCCGTCGGGGTTGGTCGCGCTCGACGGAGTGTTCCAACCGACCCTCGTGCGGTTTAGTTCACCGCAAATGCTGGCCCAGTTCTCGGTGACGCTGGACAAGGACACCTATGGAGACCCCGGTGCGATGATTGAGTTCTACCGAGTCAGTTCCACTGGCAACACCTTGCTGGCGTCCATTCCGGCCAATCAAACGAGCCCCGGCTTCACCGCCGCCTTGGCGGCACCGATCAGCGGCGTCGACATGGTGCTGCTGCCTTCCGGCGCCTTGTACGACAACATCCAGTATTCATCCATCCCTGAGCCCAGTTCCGTAGCCCTCAGCTTCGTGGGCTTGGCTGGCCTCGGTGCGCTCCTAGTCCTGCGCCGCGCTTCGGCTCAACGCTGAGGTTTGCAACGTTGCTTTAAGATCACCCCTCGTCGCACCCCTGCGGCGAGGGGCTTTTGCTTTTGAGGAAAACCCGGAGCCCAAACGCGCAGGGCCTCGGCCCAAAATGTCACCGTTCTGTTTCCTGCGCGTCATGCTCGTGTGACGCGTCGGCCCAAAGATCGAGAGATTACGATGGGTCTAGATTCCTCTCTCTTGCTCAACGAAGGGCGCCTCAACCGGGGCGAGGAATGGGACTTTCCAGGTTCAGGATGGACCTTCCTGTGGCTCATATCCGGAGACGCGTACCTGATGGGCGAAACACCGAGCCAGGCGCTGTCGACCGGGATGGTCGCGATCCATGGCGGAAACTGTTTGCTGAGGCTACGGGCCAGCCAACTGGGCAGCCTTTCGTTCCGTTGGTTTCGGCTAGATCCGACCACGCTCTTCGGGGTCTTTACGCTGTTGGAACGTCGCCGGATCGACCATCCAGATCAAATTGACCCCGCCCTGCCTTGGGTTCTCGACCGGCAGCATCCCGCTGCTCAACGCTTCACCAACACCCACCTCTCCAACGACACCGGATCGCTGGAGCAACGGGCGCGGTTGTTGGAGTTGGTGTCCACGGTCCTGTCTCCTCCTGCCTACAAGTCCTCCGTACCGGTGGGTTCACCACGGGATGCCGGGGATCGACTAGAGGAACTGCTCCACCAACTCACCGACGCGCAATTAATGTCCATGCCCGTCGAGGAATTGGCCCGCCGTTGTCACTGCGAGACCCGACGTCTGCTGTTAATTTACCGAGAACGCTTCGGCGGCAGCCTGCCGGGACAACAGCGAGAATGGCTCAAAGTGAAGGCCTGCTCGATGCTGGCCCAAGCCGACTCAGACATCACTTCAGTTGCCAAAGCGTGCGGCTACGAGGGTGCAGACGCCTTTCGGGCATGGTTCCGAAGACAGTTCGGAATGGCGCCCACTCAGTGGCAACAGCAGCAGGCATCTCAACGTTCCAGTACCGGATCCACGACGATCGGGTAACGGATTCGATTGCCGTTCGTCGCACATTTGTCACAAACACGACAAACTGCCGCCATCTGCACCAGCAAAGGTTTCCGGGTATGAACGCTTCGATCCGCCGGATCACCGTACTCGCCGCCACCTGCGCTGCCGCCGCATGGATGGTCGGCTGCGCCTCCTCCTCGGCTAAGCTCAACCATCTCTCCCTAGGAATGTCTCGCGACGAGGTTGTGAAGACTCTGGGTCGCCCACACGCTATCTCGGCCCAGGGCGACGTGGAGTTCCTCACCTACAACCTCCTCAACAAGGGCGTCGGTGACATGAAGGAATTCGTGGTGCGCATCCAGAAGGGCTCCGTCGAGTCCTTCGGCGAACGATCCAACTTCGGATCCAGCCTCTTCGGAACGAACGCGCCCGCTGGGGCCACCGCGAAGTAATCGGCTCAGCACCCTAAACTTTTTCAACGAGAGACCGATCGATCATGGACCCGTTCCAACCCATCCTCGCCAACGCCCTCACCTTCGCTTTCGAGAAGGCGACGATCGAGGGCAAGATGACCATCTCGGCCCTGATCCTGGTGTCGATGGTCTCCTGGTCGGTGATCATCACCAAAGGCCGTCAAATCTTGAAGGCCCGCGCCATGAGCAGGAAGTTCCTGGCCGCCTATCGGGAGTCCAAGGATCCGATGACACTCTTCCGCGACAAGCGAGAGTTTGCCGGAGCCCCGGCTTTCGAGGTCTACGCCTCCGGTTGCGGTGAAGTGGAGTACCACTTGGAGAACAATCCGGTGACCGTGAAAGGCAAGAAGCGCATTAGTGTCGAGTCCTTCCAGTCCGTTCAAGTGGCCCTAGAGCGAGCGGTCAGCGCCGAGGCGTTGTCGCTAGAAAAGGGCATGATCATCCTGACCACGGCCGTTTCGGGCGGCCCTTTCATTGGTCTTCTAGGCACGGTCTGGGGTGTTATGGAAACCTTCTCCGGTATCGCGATGGCGGCCAGCGCGAGCCTCACTGCGATGGCCCCGGGTGTCGCCGGTGCACTCATCGCCACGGTCGTCGGTCTCTTCGTGGCCATCCCTGCGATGTTCGCCTACAACTTGATGATTACCGCCATCCGCGGCATCACGCAGGAGCTAGATAACTTCAACTCCGAGGTGATGACCGACCTGGAGCACCAGTACGTCGACAACCGCGCTCTGGCGGATGAAATCGCCGACGCGCTGCGGAACATTAACTTTGGTCAGCCGGCTCAAAACCCGACCCATCGCCCATGAGCGCAGCCGCCACCGGGCGTCGTGGACGCAAAAAATATTCCGCATCGCATCACCATGCGATGGGTGAACTCAACATCACCCCATTGCTGGATTTGGCCTTCGTGCTCCTGGTGATTTTCATCATCACCACAGCCCCCTCGACCAACGACATCGACATCAACCTGCCCTCGGCCGCACAGCAGCCGCCGCAGAACCAAACAAAACAGGACATTAACAATGTCACGGTTGATGCCGCAGGGAACATCTACTTTAACGCCGAGCCCATCACCCTCAAGAAGCTCGAGGATGAGATCATCCGCTTCCGCAAGAGCAACCCAGACTTGAGCGTCGTGGTGCGTGGCGACGAGAACGTGAACTACCAGAAGGTGGTGCAAGTTCTCGACATCCTGACACGGGCCAATGTGACCAAGATCGGCCTCGCGACGGACACCGCGGGCGCTGCGAAATAAAGAACCGTCATGGCCCGCAACGCCAAAAAGAAGACGGACCGCTCGAGTCTGATCATCTCGATGATCGTCCACGCCCTAGCCTTGGGTGGTCTGGCCTATTTGGCCCACCGGGCTGGGTTCGTGCCGCAGGCGATTTATCAAATCACCGGCATCCGTCCGCCGGAGAAACCCAAACCGAAGCCCAAGCCTCCGGAACCCTCACCGGAGATTCCCAAGCCCAAAGCGAGCGACATCGTCGAGGAGACCGCAGCCCCACCGACTGCCACCGCGCCGGCCACGGCCGCACCGCCGACCGCGACGGCAGCCCGTTCCGATGCGCCCCCCGCCCAAGGCGGCGGCGCGGGCAATTTCTTCAAGGCCGAAGTCCGCAAACCCGACGCGGCACCGGTCCGCCCCATCCAGGGCAAACCCGGCACGGGTGCCGGCACTCTGGGCGCTTCCAAGTCCACCGCTTCAGCCACCGCGGCCAAGTCGGCCTTTGATGAGGCGACCACCAAGCCCAGTACCGTGGCAGCCGTGTTGGAAGAGCGAAAGAACGCAGCCACGTCACAAGAAGCCATTAGCGCCGAGCAAATCGCGCGGACCGGTGGCGGCGATGCCTCACAAATCACCACGAAAATTACGGGCGTGGTGGCGACAGACAACCGCCAGATCGTCATCCGCGGCCTGAATGACCGGTACAACATCGCCACCCTCAATGGTGCAGAGCTTCCGAGTGCGGACCCCCGACGCCGGGCCCCGCAACTCGACCTAATCCCCGCAGCCATGATCGACCGGGTGGTGGTCAGTAAGACCTTCACTCCCGATCTTCAGGGCGGATTTGCCGGCGGCGCAGTGAACATCGTCACCAAATCCTTCCCAGCCAAGGGGTTTACCACGGTCTCCGCCGGAACCGGGCTCAACAGCTCGGCCACGATGAACGAGGGCTTCTTGAAGATTCCGGGTGGCGCCAATGATTTCTGGGCGATGGATGATGGTTCCAGAGCGCTGCCCTCGAAGGCACTCATCGATCCGTCGATCATCACCGATGCTCAGCGTCCGTGGCGCAACACCACCCAGCAGGCAGCAGGTGCCGATCGACTGGCCTTGGCCCAAAAGTACGACGCGGCCTTGCGTTCTTTCAACAACACCACCTTCGCCCCGTCGATGGGCCAACCGGGACCGAACTCCAATTTCGCGGTCTCGAGTGGCGACACCACGTGGCTCTTCGGCCGACGCTTCGGCTGGTTCGGAACCTTTAATCACGATCGCCAATTCCAGTTCTACGAGAATGCCTTCCGCGGTCGCTATTCTTACGGCACCGATCCGGTAGACGGGGGGCCGCTCATCCGCACCTCCGAATTCCGACGCGATCAGTCGATCATGAGCGTGGGTTGGGGTGCCGTGGCCAGCATGGCAATGGAGTTGATGCCCGGACATGAATTGTCCTTCAGCTTCCTCAACAACCAGAGCGCTCAGCACTACATCACCGAAGAGACGGGGCAGACGATCAACCAGTTCCAACCGGGAAGCGATGAGCGGACCCGTATCGAGCAGTTGACCTACCGCGAGCGCTACTTGCGCAACTTCCAGTTCAAGGGTCGCCATGAATTCCGCGAAGTGGGATCCACCCAACTGGACTGGAGCTTCTCGAGTTCGGGCACCGGCGAGAATTCCCCCGACGAACGCATCTTCCCGATGATCGTCTCTCCGTCGGGCAATGGTTTCACCAACGTCATCGCCCAGTCGGCGGAGTTGCCCAACATCAACCAGCCTTCCCGCTTCTTCCGGGACTCGCAGGACAAGAGTTGGAACTTCCGCAGCGACCTCACGATCCCTTTCACGCCTGGCAACGGTCTAGAAAGCTCCATCAAGGTCGGTGGCAATGTCCTCGAGTCCGAACGCCGATTGCGTGAACAACGCTTCGAGTACGAAATCAGCCAGACCACCGGTGCCAATCAACCCGATGTGGTCGGCTACGCCAACTCGGTCCTCAACTTCCAGGGCCAGCAATTCATCACCAACGCCACGGGATCGGGA
Source organism: Verrucomicrobiota bacterium (assembly GCA_026397675.1). Classification (GTDB taxonomy): domain Bacteria; phylum Verrucomicrobiota; class Verrucomicrobiia; order Limisphaerales; family UBA9464; genus SXXZ01. The sequence goes on along the minus strand of JAPLUH010000051.1, from coordinate 13,706 downwards.
GCCAATGCCCGAACCGCCTACTACTTTCCCAACGCCACCTTCCTGCGCTCCGGATTGCCCTTCGACGGCTATGGCTACGACGGAACGCAGTCGATTCCGGCCGTGTACGCCATGGCTGATTTATTTGTGCTACCGAAGTTCCGCCTCGTGGGCGGGGCCCGGTTGGAACAAACCGACCTCAAGGCCGAAGTGCTTCCTCGAAGCCGGATTCTGGGATCTTCCTCCAGCGGTAACATCGCCACAACGGATGTGCTGCCCTCCATCGGTGGGGTATTCCCGATCACCTCCAACTTTAATTTGCGGCTCAACTGGTCGCAGACCATCGCTCGCCCCACCTATCGCGAGTTCGCCCCCTTCGAGTACTTTGACACCTTCGACGGCTTGGCCTACCGCGGTAATGCCGACCTCAAGCGTTCAGAAATTGAGAACTACGATGCGCGGGTAGAGTGGTTTCCCCGCCCCGGCGAACTCCTCTCGGCGGCCTACTTCCGAAAAAACATTCTCAACCCGGTTGAGCCCTACATCGCCGACAACGCCGCAGGCATCGTGAGTTTCACCAACAATGCCAGCGCCATCGTTTCGGGTTTCGAGTTTGAGGCGCGCAAGAACTTGGCCGCCCTCGACCCTCTTTTGGCGGGCATTACTCTCGGCGGCAACGCGGCCTTCATCAGTTCCGAGGTCGATGTGTTTTATCCGGTGGGCAATGGCGTCGGCCTCTACAATCGCCCGTTGTTCGACCAACCCAAGTACATCCTCAACTCCGACCTCGCCTGGGAAATCGCCCGGAGCCGAACCACCTTCTCGGTGTCCTTCACCCGCAGCGGCCAACGACTGGCAGTGGATGGCGGCCAAGGCAGCCCGAACATTTACGAGCAACCCATTAACACGCTCGACTTCTTCGTCAACCAGCGTCTCGGACGGCGTTGGAAAATGCGCTTCGGCGCGCGCAACCTGCTGGATCCGGAGATCCGCCAGACCCTCATCAACGACCTCGGTACCCGCGAAGAGCGCTACGGCGACCAGTACGTCTTCCGCAGCTACAAGCGCGGCATCACGGTCAGCCTGACCTTGTCGGCCGATTTTTAAATCACACCGACTGGAGACTCCGGCCTAGGCTCGGTTTCCAACGTGGGTCCCTCCCCAGGGACCCACGGCCCTGCCGCGCCAGCGGCTTCTCACGCCTCACTGCACAACACACCCGTCCAGTCGGGTTAGGGTTGAGCGGCTTCCAGACGGCTGCGGTACTCCTGGCGGGCATGATCAAAGGCCACCACGGCCTCACGATGCTCGGCCCCGGTGAAGAAGCGTTCTTTCTGCTTCCAACACTGTTCTACCGAATCCAGACACCACTGAATGGAACGTCGCTCGCGAATCGGCTGACCATCGACCTCGATGAAGATCGGGTTGGTGTGCGAACTCGGCAGGATTCGCAGGGCGTACCAGCCGCTGCGCGTCACCAGGTGAGAAATCTCGATGGGCTTCAGCGCTCCATCGGCCTCAATTTCCATGCGGGCTACCGCGATGCCGTTCTCGATTAATTCCACCGGCACCTTCCGGCTGGCACCGATGCGAGCCCGCTCGATATGCCAGTACGGCTGCTCACTAAACTTGCGCCTCTGGATGTCGACCTGCGGTTGCTCGTTGAGCCGGGCCGCGGCCTGAACCCGGAACACCACCGGGCGTCCCTTGGCCAATTGCAGAGAACTCCCCTGCTCTCCCATGACGACCGTGTCGGCCCGGAAGTCCATCAAGTGACTGCGCCCATCCCCGACATAATTACGTCCGGCTCGGATTCCCTCGCACCAGTCTTCATACGACCAGCGTTCTGGGAGCTTCACATAGCTACGTCCCAAACCCACGCGCTCGCCGTAGATGCAGGGGAAATCGGTCTCGCCGCTAATGCGGGTGCGGTAGCCGGCATTGAGCGTGTGGTACCAAATATTCAACTCCCACGGATAGGGCGTGTCGACGGTGCTAATGAAGTCTACCGCGGGCACGAGTTTACCATCCGGACCCGGCACGTTGTGGGTCACGTCCACGATGTATTCGTTGGCACCGATGCCGCTGAAGGGTGGGATCTTTTGAGTGGGCAACTCGGTCGAGTCGAGCTCCAGTCCCCAACCGCTGTGCGCCGGGCCGGTGAGGGCTCCCTGGGCCTTGGCCCACTTGAGAGTGTTTAGCCCCAGCGTCGGCCAGTGCTTCTTGGAGTCACCACCCGGGTACAGTTGCTGACGCAGGCGCAACAAACACAAATGACCCGAGTTGTGCGACCCGAACCCGCTGACTTCCACGTCATAGCGCAGCAAGTAGGGCCAACGACTGACCGGGTCATCGGATCCGGTAAAAAACTGCTTCTGGTAGTCGAAGCACGGCCCCCATGTGAGGTTGGCTCCGATCTTGAGATCTTCACCCAGCACATGACGCATCATGTCCGCGGCGAGGACTCCTTCGGTCGGCTTTTCATAGTGCGCGCAGCCGGCGGCATGAATGTGGTGATCACCTGAAATCCAACCGCGAGTGGAGGGGTCAATCCACCGCTGCACTTGGAAGCGCCAGCGATTGGTTTTGCCGGCAGCGACTTCCAATGCGTGCCGCTGGATGAGCGATTCGGGTCCGCGGGAGAATTCGACCGAATACTGACCGGCCGGCAAACCGATGGATTCGCCGTCATTCCGATAAACTTGCGGGTGGAAGAAGAAGTCCGGAGCCAACCGCTTGGAGAAGAGCGCGTCGACTTCGCTACGAAAACCCAGGTCTTGGGAGCCCTGACCGACATCGAAGATCAACTTCGCCTCGCGACGACCCGCATCCCGGGAATAAATCTGAACCAGCCGGTACTCCACGGGAAGCCCCCCCAGTTCAGGCTTCAGAGGAGCGGCCTGCACCAGCGACACATCCAACCATCGGTCAGGAACCGTCTCGGCAGGAGATCCATGCAACCGGGCTGCTTGGGGACTGCGTACCCGGAGGGCCGCGGTGGTTCCCGCCTCGTTGTGAACCTTCACCAAGAAGGTCACCCAACCCGTTTCATGGAGGACCGCCGGTGCGGGTCCCGGCGCGGCTTTGACCCGCATCTCCGGCGTGACTTGGACGGCCACCAGCACATGGGCGTCTAGGATTTTCTGGGTACGGGTGCGGGCCTTGTCGGGATTTTTATCCGTGAGTGCCGCCTCAAGTTCGGCGCGTTCCTTCGCGTTGAGAGGCGACCCCGCCAGAGTCAGCGCCTCGGACACCCGGCGCACCTGGGCAGCAAAGGGTTGCCAATCAGGCACGGGCAACACGGGCAATTCAGCGGCATCGGCGGAGGTAGCCGAGAGGGCCAGCACGACTGCCAGACAGCGGAGGCGATGGAGCGTGTTCATGGTCAGGATAAAAATCAGGGACCTTCTGGGGGATTGAGACAAAGTCTGCCTCAAGAACTTGCTGCGACGCAAGTCAGCCCAAAACTCTTAGCCCCCACCGTAGACGACCCACTCCCTCACGGGATGGGCACCTGAGCCGGCACTGCCGCTTGGATACGCTGGAGATCGACATCAGCAGGACCGGATCCAGGCTGAAGTACCAACCATCCCGGTTTCTGGGCCGCAGCCAAGGTCGCTGGATCCCGCCAGCGCCAAGACTCCGTATGCCCATCAGGAAAAGACACCGTCGCCGCGCCTGCATGCCGCAGTCCGGGGAAGCTAATCCAAGTCGACAACGGCGTTCCGAAGAGGGTCAACCGATTCGGCGCATTAATACCGAAGGCACCCTGCTGAATGCTTTTTTCATGCTCATCGATAAAATACAGAGCCCGTGACGGACCTGGATCGGTGATCTGACTCATCTTATGCCAGCACCGTGAGAAATTCTCATCCAAGGGCTGCGTCACCAAATTCATGTACACGCTCATGGACACACTGCGATTGCGGCGGATAAACCCCTGATCGCGGACCGTCGAACGATCGGAAGGGCACAGGTAAATGCCTGGGGTCTGATTGTATTTCCAGAAGACGCCGATCGCGAGGTTCGACGCGGAGGTGTCTGTGTACGCATTGCCTTGAAGCCAAGAAGTGGAACGAATGTTCCACGCTTCCCGCCCACCGCCACCGCCGGACAAGAACGCCTCGTTCGGTGCGAGGGTGTCTAAATTGTCATCGGCGTATAATTGCGCACAAATCTGAAGCTGCCGGAAATTACTGGAGCAAGCACTGCCTTGGGCACGCCCCTTGGCCTTAGCCAACGACGGCAACAGCAATGATGCCAATATGGCGATGATGGCGATGACCACCAACAGTTCGATGAGAGTGAAACCCAAATTCTGCCGATAGCTGCGAATCACGTCCGTGTGAGCGGGCATTTTATGATGTTGTTGCAACCCGGTTTCACCTTCAAGCCTGATTCCATTTCCGCAGCAGCCAGCCAATCAAATTACGGCGTCCACCCCTTCGACTGCTCACTGTTCACGCAGCGAGAGGTCCGCTAGACTGTTCACCGAAATGACGAAGACGTTCGCGGAACTGGGCTTCGAGGGTCGGCTCATCGCCGTCGAGGGGCTCGATGGCTCGGGCAAATCCACCCAGATTTACCTCCTCAAGCGCTGGTTGGAGATGCGCGGATTCAAAGTCTTCTTCAGCGAGTGGAATTCGTCGGCACTGGTCAAAAGCGCCACCAGCAAGGGCAAGAAGCAGAACTTGCTGACGCCGACCACGTTTTCCCTCATCCACGCCACCGACTTCGCAGACCGCTACGAGCGCCAACTCTTGCCGCTGCTCAAGGCGGGGTATTTGGTGCTCTGCGACCGGTACATCTTCACGGCCTTCGCTCGGGATGTCGTTCGCGGATGCCCCCAGGCCTGGGTGCGCGGCCTTTACAGCTTTGCTGCTCTGCCCGACATCACCTTCTTCTTCCGCTCGCATCTCGAAGTCTCGCTCAACCGCATCTTGGATAATCGACCGACCCTCAAGCACCACGAGGCGGGCATGGACCTGGGCCTTTCCAGCGATCCGTACGAAAGCTTCCGCATCTTTCAGGGCCGCATCTTCGAGCAATACTTGGCCATGAGCACTGAGTTCAACTTCGTGGTCATGGATGCCAACCAGCGCATTGAGGAGCAGCAGGGACTCGTCCGCCGCCTGGTTGAGACCCGAATCGATCTACCCACCTTCACCACCACCAAATAACTCGAGATATGGCCAGGAAACCCAAATTCTCCCCAACGGACGACGCCGAAGTGCTCGTTCCGAAGGTCACGCCCAAGCGCTTCTTTGGTCTGGGTCTGCCCGGGGTGGAGATCGAAAAACTTTCCGGCAAACTCATCGTGGTCGAGGGAGCCGACGGCTCAGGCCGATCCACCCAAATCGCCCGACTCATCCAATGGCTGGAGGCCTCGGGCCACCACACCATTCAAGTGGGTCTCAAACGCTCCTCGTTAGTCAGTGAAGAACTCGAGGCCGCCCAGCAGGGCAACATTCTCTCGCGCACCACGCTCTCGCTGTTCTACGCGACCGACTTCGCCGACCAACTCGAGAACACCATCCTGCCGGCCCTGCGCGCGGGCTCGATGGTGCTGGCTGACCGCTACATTTACACCTTGATGGCGCGCGATCTCGTCCGAGGTGTGGATGAGAAGTGGCTACGCAATTTGTACGGCATCGCGCTCGTTCCCGATGCGGTGTTCTACCTCGAGGTGCGGCCCGAGAAACTAGTCCAGCGAGTCTTCGCCAAGCAGCAGGCGCTCGACTACTGGGAAAGCGGCATGGACCTAGGCTTGTCGCGCGACATGTTCGACAGCTTCCTGCAATACCAGAGCCGCATGCGCGACACCTTCCGGCGGCTGCAACGCCACTACGGCTTCGACCTCATCGACGCCGAGCGTCCGGTGGAACGCATCAGCGCCGATTTGCAGAACAAGATCGAGACAGTGCTCACGGGGGGCGTGCGGCGAACGGCAGGGGCCAACTCGGAGGCGTCGACCCTGTAGTTTCGGCCCTATCGCTCCGGCGCTGGAATTTCAGCCTTGGAATTACGGCTCTGGGTTTTCTCTGCGAACTGCGGCCTCAGTGCACCCCGCCCACCGGCATGGTTCAGGGCTTGGGCGATGGAGTCGGAGCGGTCGGAACGGCCGCCTTGGGAACGCCTCCCTGCGGCACGGTGTTGCCCCAGTGGAACAACCCGAAGAATAGGCCGTTGCGCGTGCCTTCGGGACCCGACTCCTGACGCCACAAGTTCCACAGCAACGAGCGGCTCTGCCGACCGGTCCTGGCATCCCGTTCGTGACGATAGAGCGACCACAAGGGGGACCACCCACGGGCGATGCCTTCGTTGGACGGGAAGGCCCCTTCGGCCAAGGCCAACACTTGCAGACGCTCGCGCCCCTGCCGATCCCGCGCATGATGGAACAGCGGCCAGAGCGAGCGACGGCGGTACTCTGCGCCATTGCGACGGTCGCGCTCTGCCAAATCCACCCACAGGTAGAACACGCTGCGGGTTTGTTCGCGATCGAGGTCCTCGGCCAGCAGCCGCTTGTGGGTGTAGAAGGGCCACAGCACGAACTCACTCTGCTGCTCGGCATTGGTGGCCCGGCCCCAGAGCGGCCAGACCCGGCGAGCGTGTTTTCCGGGACCATCGGCCCACCCGATGAAGGGCCACGGCGCGCCCCATTCCTCAAACTGGCGCTCCCGATCGACCGTATGGGTGAAGAAGGGCCACAGGAGTGTGGTGTTGTCGCGAGTCTTGGAGCGCTGTGTGGAGAACAATGGCAACGACACGGCGTTGGTGACCGGATTCTCGGAGCCAATGCCCTGGCGATCGGTGATCCAAAAGGGCCAGACGACAAAACGCTTCTCGTGGCCGGGCACCACCTCGGGCAAGTCACTCAGCGCATTGGTTCGCACCAGCGGCGCGCGGTGCTCTTGGCCGTACAGCGGCCACACCTGCCAACCCTGGGCGGCTCCGGTGCGCACGTGGACGAACGGCGCGAAATAATTGTCGGTGACCACGTCGCGCTTGCGGGTCTGGATCCAGAATGGCAGCGCAGCAAAGCGCACCTCGTCGCGGAACAGTCGGCCCTTCAGATGGCCGTAAAACGGCACCAGCGCCCGGTACGACTCGGCCGGGTCGTCAGAGCGTTGGCTGAACCAGAACGGGAACAGGGTGAAGCGCCGCTTGTCCGGGCCCACAGTGCTCTCACCGCCGCTCCAGCTCAGGAACTGAACGATGTGGAAGCGGTACTGCGAACCGTACTGATCGAAGGACACCAGCGGGTAGAGAAACTCGGCCTGCGTGCGCTCGACGCCCGGTTCGTGCTGGTAGGACACCCACGGCGAAAATCCCCAACCCCACGCCTCGGGCGTCTGCTGCCAATGGAAGAGCGGCCCCAGAGCTTCCCCGCGATGCCCGGCGCGCAACGTCAGCGGGAACTCCTCGGCCAGCGGCCCGAACCGCACCTCGGAGTTTGGCCCGGCCGAGGCGGACAACCCAGGCAACCCAGATAACCCGCCCCCGCCTGCCAGGAGCAGGGCAGAAAGCAGGGGTCGAAGGGCGCGGGACAATTTCGTCATGAACAGGCCCCAAAGGTCTCGCGGCCACGGGTGCGGGTCAAGTTGTGGGGGCGGGGGTGGGTTCAGGGATAACTGGAGCCGCCGATGGACTCACCCGACCGACACGAACCTCCACCTATCGATCAGCCCCGAGAATTCGTTCCACAGACCCAACCCATCCACTCGCCCAATAGCTCCAGAACCTTCTCCCAAATTCCTCGGCTGATAGGGTTTTTGACACATTGTGAAACACCGACCATAGGTGTTTCAACTGCCCTCTCAGCATTGCAGGCAGAAAGATTCAATTCTTGTAGCAGCCTCAATGGGACATCCAAGAATCGGCAACATGAAGACTCTTTCAACCAAGCTGCAGTTTGTCGCGCTGGCAGTCGTCGGCGGTGCACTCATGACCATCGTCGGAGTCTCTCTCTACCGGAAATCCGTCTATCCACACGGACATCGCCCGGCGGCGCTTCTCTCCATGTATTTGGACCTGCGCAATTACGCCGCCGACCATGACGGAAACTTTCCCGTCAGCACGAAGGGAGGTCTCGATGCTTTGCAGCAGCTTTATCCCCAGTATGCGGCCGGCATCGAACTGGCCGGGATCTCGGGCGACGGTGAAGCCACCGTTGCTGCCCTGAGCCATGGCTCTCCGCTGGACCCATCACTGACCAGCTGGGTTTACGCGCAGGGCCTCCGAGTCGACGATGAGCCGGACCTCGCACTGTTGTGGGAATCGAAGGGCGGTTTGTATCCGAACGGCCGAAGGAATGAGTTCGGCGGACACGCCGTCGTGCTGGTGGGGAGTGACATCACCAATGTCCCGGCCGTGAATGGGGACGAATACCTGAAACAACAGGAACCGCGGCGCAACGCGGTCCAATCCAAGCGCGCTCCACAAACCAACGCCCCACCGTCAGCTGCACATTGAAGGCCGTCTGTCGGCCGGCCCGGGAAAATGTCCAAAACGGTAAAATCAGACGTCCACCGAACCGGGTGGCGGGTCTTGGATGAAGTGCGCGCCCAGATTCCTGAGTCATTCCCGGAACCGGTCGCCGAGGCGATCCTGAACGGGTTGAAGGTTCAGGCAGAGCATTTGGGCCGGGGCTTGTCGACCGGCTGAGTCACCGAAGGGCCCACGGCGAGACCTGTGTTTCAATGGGTTTAATCCCTTGCTCTCAGGGCCTGTGAGAAGCGCCAGTGAGGATCTTGGACTGGATCCCCAGTTCGTCTGAGCCAACGATTCAGTTGGGAGAAAAGGGACGGCGTGGCCAATTCTTTCGCAATAAGAGGCGAGAGCGAGGCGCTGGCCGATTGTCAGCCCGTGGTTGAGATCCGGATCGAGCGAACAACGAAGCTCTTGCGGAAGGAGACGCAGCCAGCACGACCGATCCAACTCCAATTGTTCCAGCTCAGGTGGCGGGCCGCTTCGTCTAGGAAACAGCCGACAACCAGTTGCTCACCTCCACGGACCGCCGTTTTCCCAGACGGCATTCAGCCGCTCGCCCCGGCTTGCTGCAGAGACCGGAGCTTCAAGAAACCGCCGGATGTCCGTCACCACCGACCCCAAGGCGTCGGCAACCGATTCGAGTTTGGTTCGTCGCACGAACGCATTCCACTGCGTTTGTTTAGCCCGGCTTTCACCAAAATCTGCGGTGAGCGCCAGCGGCAGAGTGGTCAACAGTGCTGTATTGCGCCGCTTGAATGTGGCTTGGATCGCCGTGGAGAGGTTGGAGCCGTCGAAGTTGAACTCCCGGGATAGCGCCCAGATGTCGTAGAAGTCCTTCATTCGGCTATTAGCCATCCCGAGCTTGACCATCGCCTCGAACTTCTCGGCCACTACGGATTCTCTGGGATACATGGCCATTCGGGGCACGGGTAAGTCGAGCAGAGTGGGGAAGTCTCCTTGGACTGCCCCGGGTGTCACCACGTCGCCGAAGCCGATGTCGACTTGGATCGGAATCCTGGCATTGCCCAACCGAGCCAGCAGGGTCACCCGAACGCCGTGGTAAAGGCTGTCTTCCCGGATGTCCTCGGCCTGTACGTTATCGGCCTCAAAAACCAGTCCATCCGGAGCGACCGGCAGTTGGCACAACTCTCGGAAGACCTCCCTCAACCGTTCCACCGATGCGGATTGGAGGGCCAACAAATCCAGGTCCTTCGTGGCGCGGTACTGTGCACCGGTCCAAACCAGAAACAGCATGGCCCCCTTCAGGACGAAGTTGGCAGAGTGGTTGGACTGGCTCAGCCGGTACATCAGCCGCTCTGCACCGTAGCGCATGAGCACGAATTGAAAGTCCTCGGTGCCAGATTTGGTCCGCTTGAGCAGTCGGTCGTAGACGGAAGCGGCCAAATTGTGGATGGGCTTCTCCTTCACGTCAGCATCTCGAGGTAGGGCCGCATCACGTTCGTCACACGGTTGGTTGCGGCAAACCGGTCTAGTTCAACCATAGTAACCTTGCGCTTGCGCCACGCATCCCTCAGCGCTTCAAGGGCGATGTCCAAGCCCACCTTGTTTCGGAACTTGAAGCAATCGGCTACGGTTTTTGCCGGATTGGTGATCCTCACGGTGACACCTTCGACACTGTGCTCCTCGACTCCTTCGACGAGCGACTGGGCCGAAAAACGGACGATCTTGGCGGGAAGATCGGTGGTAACCAGCGGGCGTGAGCGCTGGTCGATCGCCAACCAGACGACCGAGGGCAGTTGGGTGCCGATGTCATGGTAAGCAAGAGCACTCAACAAGCACACCACGCCCCGGGGAATCCGTTTGCTGACCATCGCGAGACTGTGGTGCAGCGTGGGCTCATGTCCCGTGACGGCGTAAACGCCTCGGGCTGGTTGGACGAGTTCACCGCGGTGGAGCAACCGCCGGAGGTAGATGACCGGGATGCCATGTTGGTTCAGGTCTTTCGGACGAACCAGCCCCAAGCGCTTCACCAAATCCAAGATTTGGTCGGTTTCAGTCATGGTGACCAAATGTTACTAAACGGATGCAGATATCAACAAGTTAGTCCTAAATATTACATTTTACATAACCGGTCAATGACCCGATTCGGAGGATCTGAGGACCATCGGCAGGTTCCGGACATCGCTCAAATTGCTTGGGCTTTCGATTGCTGAAACCGCCATGTTCCAGAATCGCCCCCGGGAGGGTTCGATTATCCATGGTTTGGCAGGTACTCGAGCAGAGAAGTCTGCCGACCGGTCTGGTTCGCGCGGTCTCTAAGGTGCAGACGGTGGCCGACAAGAGCTTGAAACCAGTTGGATCCAGAGTCAGGTGGATCATTTGGGCGCTGGGCGTATTTAGCCGATCGCGTGGTTTTCTCAAACTTCGCTGCAGACCCCGTATTTTAACAGTTTCAATCCCGTGTTATCACCGGCCTGTGGCCCAGGAGGCGATGGAGACCTCTGAAGGCCAAAAAGCTCTAGACAGCAAAAAACCGGCTTTGAGGCCGGTTTTTCAACGCTGGGGAAAATGGCGGGAGTGGCGGGACTCGAACCCGTAACCTCTGCCGTGACAGGGCAGCGCTCTAACCAATTGAGCTACACCCCCGCGTTGGGGAGCGGAAGGTGCTTTCTATTGGACCTCTTCGTCAACGCTTTTGTCTCAGATTCTCTAAAAACCTCTCGGACAAGAGTCGCCGATATTCCGAAGAACGGCCCATGGACAGACTCTGAATCCGCGGAAAGACTGGCTACAACATGCCCTTCCTGCCCTGCGCACCGTGGCTTTGCTGCGCTTTTTTACTCATCGCACCGACCGCCCTGAAGGCCGCTGATCCGAAGGAGACAACTTCGTCCCCCTCGACCCCAACGATTCATTCTGTGGCCACCGCTGCGAAGGGCGATTCGGCCGTTTCGCCCTGGCCGGGCGGCCGCGTGGACCAATGGCACGGATTCGTGCGGCATCGGTTCGCCGTGGATGGCGCCACCGCTTGGGTCATCGAACCGCGCCAGGCGGCAACCGGAAAACCGTGGAGCTGGTGTTTGGAATTCCCCGACGCGTTCACGGACCGGACCGGCGTCTTGCAACTGCTGGAACACGGGTTCCACCACGTTTACCTCGAGGTCGGTAACACCTTTGGTTCACCGCGCGCGCTGGAACAGTTCGAGGCGTTCTATCAAGTGCTCCAGCGTGGCGGTCTCGGACCCAAGGCGGCCCTGGTGGGCATCAGCCGCGGCGGTCTCTACGCCTACCGCTTTGCTGCCAAGAACCCGGAACGCGTGGCGTGCATTTACGGCGACGCGCCCGTGTGCGATTTCAAGAGTTGGCCCGGTGGCAAGGGCACCGGCAAGGGCAGCGCGGGTGACTGGTCTCAACTGCAGCGCCACTACGGCTTCGCAAACGAGGCGGAGGCACTCGCCTTCAACGGCAACCCAGTGGACCGACTCGCCCCGCTGGCCAAGGCCAAGGTCCGGCTCATCCATGTGGTTGGGGACACCGACGATGTGGTGCCGGTGGCCGAGAACACGAGCCTGATCGAATCCCGATACAAGGCCCTGGGCGGTCAAATCCAAGTGATCCACAAGCCGGGCGTGGGCCACCATCCCCACGGGCTCGATGATCCGACCCCGGTGGCAACCTTCATTCGCGAGAGCTTCCGAGACCGGCAACCCTGAAGCGCGAGATCCCAGGCCTTGGGGCGCCTTGCGGCGCATGACCATGCAGCAATTCGGGAGGAAGCCCCGAGAGCTGAACCCCTGATCCAGACGGATTCAGTGCAGGTCGGTAACACGGCCGTCCGCCTCCGGCCACCCCGCAGAGAAACTCCCAACCGGATTCATCCGGACCAATCCCCGCATCCAGGCCACAGCAGGCAGAAACCCCCATGCCGGGCGGATCGATGCATTCCGGATCATGCAGACGATCCACCGTCAGTGGATGCGCAATCTCGAGCCCTCAATGCGGCCGACCTCGGCGGAGGGCCTTGGCGGATAAACACTGTTCCGGCAGCAGCTCACGCTGGACGCTGAAACAAGAAAGTCGCCAAGCGAGGGACGGACCTTGCTGGGTCCTCCGGGTGCCACCACTCATTGAATTTCACCAGAGCCAGTCCGACTTCTTCGGCGGCACGGAAGAAATCAGAAACGTGGTGCGTGTACGCTTGAACCTTGATCTCTTGACCGAGTGCGTCCGTGAACCTCGCCTGACTGTTTTGGTACTGCTTGAACGGATGAAGCTCGCTGATCAAGACCGTTCCGCCGGGCACCAGGCAGCGGGCGGCGATCTTGAGCACTGGAGTCAGCGACTCCATGTGCTCAAGGACGAGGTTGAACGAAACGAGATGGGCGCAGGCTTCACGGCATGGCCAGTCCGAGGACAAGTCCACTGGATGAAAGCGAACCTTGGGAGAGCGCACTCGTTGGCGGGCGACTTTCAGCATGCCTTCTGAAAAATCGAGGGCGTGCACTTCATCAGCGACATCGCAGAAGAAACCCGTGTTCTTTCCGGTTCCGCAGCCAGCCTCGATCACGACCGGAAATGAGTTCCCAGTCAGGAGGCGCCTCGTCACCTCAGCATCGAGGTCACGGGTCCAATTGCGGTCTGAGTCGTAGCTAACGGACCAAGCCGAATAGGCGTTCGCGATGGACATGGGGCGGTGAGTTTTCTGTGGCCCAACGATTCAGCTCACCGATGGCCGCGATTCGGTGGATCGCCAGGTTCGGTCAGCTGTTCCAAGTCTTTCACCATGTTGAGATATCCGCCATGACCTGTGGCAAACTGATAGAAACCGAATCGTCTATAGAGACGGATGGCGGCGTGGTTTTCAGGATGAACGCCGAGTGACACCCGGGGAAAGCGGGTGGCAGCAGCGGCCAGATACCTTGTGAACAAAACCGTCCCAAGGCCCTGCCTCTGAAAAGTTGGGAACACAGCGATGCCCAACTGAGGGGTGTTGACGTCATAGAAAGCACCTCCCTGCAGCGGAGGAAGCAGCAGCCGGCTCAGAATGCCTCCGGCAACTGAACCGTCATGGGATAGGGCGAGAAAACCAAGATCTGTCCCGTTCGAGCCCCAGTCTTGGACGTAAGCTGCAATATGCGGGTTGGACAAAACAGACTTCGACCGCCTTGGGCTGGTGGGCGGATCCCAAAGCGCCTCGTAAAGCAAATCCCAGAGGATCGGTTGATCTGCAGCTTCGACCTCGCGAATCGAATGGAGCATGACGTTTATTGTTAGGC
>JAPLUH010000015.1 GCA_026397675.1 Verrucomicrobiota bacterium | reverse complement strand
TAACTGACATAGCAAGGCTCGTGGTAAATGACTTCATCGCCGGGGTTGAGCACCGCGCGCAGAGCCAAATCCAGAGCCTCGCTGACGCCGACAGCCACCAAGACCTCCGTCTTAGGATCGTAGCGGACTCCGAAGTGCTGCTCGACGTAGCCAGAGATGCACTCGCGCAATTTCAGCAAACCCAGGTTGGAAGTGTACTGGGTCCGGCCACGTTCGAGGGCGTAAATTGCCGCCTCACGAATGTGCCAAGGCGTGGCGAAATCTGGTTCCCCGACCCCCAGGGAAATCACGCCCGTGGTGTTCTGGACGAGCTCAAAGAAGTCACGGATGCCGGAGCGCGGGATCCCCGCGACGTGGTGGGCGATGAAGTTGCGATGAACGGAGGACATGGACGTCTTTGGGGAGGTACGCGAACTCGGAGACCTTCGGGAAGGAGAATTTCCCGGATCCGCCGCAGATTCGCCAGGTTGGCGTTTAGCGGCGGCTCGGGCGGGGAAGCGCGGCAGCCGTGGCGCAAGCGACTGCGACGGCGGATGGAACTCGGGTGCCGGACTTCATGATGCAGGCCTATTCCGGACAAAACCCCGGCCCTGTCAAGGCGGGCGTGCCGCGGATATGCAGCAAACGCTCCATCCACTTCAAAGTTTTGCCAACCCTTCGAGACACCCAACCAAAACACGACTCCCCCTCGCACTCGCTGGCGATCTAAGCTTTATTGATGCCGTGCGTTGTCAGAAAAGAAGCCTCTCTCGGCTTCCAATTGATAACAGCCTGGTACCTGCCATGAACGTCCCATCCCTCAGCCGCTTTGGCCTTCCCGCCTGGATTCTGGTCACTTCTCTGGCCGCGTCACTGACTGTCCAGGCCGACACCGACCTCGGCTTTATCGAGACCTTCGCGCTGGCTCCTGATCGCGAAGCCACCCTTGGGCAACTCGTACCCGGCACCGAGGACTACTACTTTTTCCACGCGTTGCACTACCAAGCCTCGGGGCAAAAGCAGAAATTTTCCGAGACACTGACCCAATGGGCCACGCGCTTCCCAAATTCCGAACAGCGCCAACTGCTCGAGAACCGTGAGGCACTCCTGGCCTACGGCACGGATCCGCAAAAAACCCTCCAACACCTGCGCGATCGGCTGGGGCTGCAGTTCAACCATGTCCAAGAGCTCCCCGACCAAAAGCCCGACCTACCCACGGCCCTGACGCCCTCCATGATCTCGCGGGAACGCTTCCTCAGCGTTCTCCCGACGGGCAATCCGTTGGGCGCGCTGTCCGATGCCGAAGTGGAACGGTTGCTGCAAGACCCGGCCCCGGCTCTTCCCTACCCGGCCGTTGCCCTCCTGCAACGGATCCAACGACCGGATGCGCCAGGGCTCCTACCGCGGATCATTGCTGAATTGAAGACGCCGGAAAGCCGGGGCTTTGGTTCCTTGCCCATCCATCGAGCGCTGCTGCCGACGCAGCTCGATGCGCTCGAAAAAGATATCCCTGCACTGACCCACCAGGCGGCGTTTGTGATGACACGGATTGCCAAACTAGCACCCGGAGCGAACGCCAATTCCCAAACGGATCCGCTCGAAAGGGAGGCCTGGCTGGAGCGGGTGGGAGGCTATGTGGGAGGACTGCCGGCGGCGTTCAATTCCCTCAAGGCCCACGTGCTGTATGCCCGCCTGCAGCACGACCGGACCCGCGGTGTCTATGACCGAGCCCGTTTCATCGAATACTTGAAGCTGCCCCGACCGGTGGCCTACATGAACCCGAAGTACCTCGAATCGGTCCAGGCAGACCGCTTTGCGGCCGACTTAAATGCCGCCTTCCCGGAATCGGGTCTGGGACTCCCTCCCATCGGAATGGACGAGCCGTTAGTCCGTGAATTCTTCCTGCACTTCGCCGCCTCTGATGCCCAATGGGAGCCGTGGACCGAATGGCTCCGCGACACGTGGGTCAAACCTCTCTTTGCCGAAGCCAAGATCACCCAGGGTGCCGGCGAAACCGAACGCTGGACCTCGTTGCTGTCGCCGACGGCGTATCAGGCGCTCAAGGATCGAGTGGACATCGAATTCCCGGCCACCCATGCGCCAAGCATTCCGTTGGACCAAGAAGTCTCGGTGAGCGTGACTCTCAAGAATACGCCTCAGGTCATGGTCCGGCTTTTTGAGATCAATACCCTCGGCTACTTTCAGTCGCACAAACGCCCCCTGAACACCGACCTCCCTCTCGATGGGTGGGTGGCCAACGCCGAGCAACGCCACGACGGAGAATCTTCGCCATTCCTGCGGTACACACGGCCGTTTCGCTTTCCCGAACTCCAAGGGAAGCGAGGGGCTTGGATCGTCGAGATCATTGGCGGCGGACGCTCCTCCCGGGCCATCCTCCGACGCGGAGGTTTTTCGCTGCTGCAATCCAACGGGCCGGGCGGCGATTTAATTCAGGTCCTCGACGAGAACGCCCGCGTCGTCACCAATGCCGTCGCCTGGCTGGACGGTCGCAAGTGGGAGGCCGATCCGAAGGACGGTCGCATCCAAATCCCCTTCACCGCCACCCCGGGCCGACGCCCCATCGTCTTGTCCGATGCCGACGGACGGTTAGCGTCCTTGGCCGAATTTGAACACCACGCCGAGACCTATGAGCTGGAGGCCCAGTTCCACCTGGATCCCGAGCAGTGTGTCGCCGGAAACGAAGCGGTGCTCGCGATGCGGTCGTCCTTACGCATCGGAAATCAGGCGGCCACTCCAGAACTGCTCGCCGACGCCCGACTGACGCTGACCACCACCACCCTCGATGGCGTGAGCTCCAGCACGGAAGTGCCGCTCACCACGCTCTCCGCAGCCCGGGTGCTGACCCACGTCTTCCGGGTGCCTCAACGTCTCGGCCGGGTCACGGCCACCGTGCAGGCACGAGTGGATCCCGTGGCCGGCGGCGACAAACGCGAGTTGAGTGCCTCCCGGAGCTGGGAAATCAACGGCATCGAAGGGACCGCCAACATCAAGGACGCCTTTCTCCGGCGAAGCAGCCAACGGTATTGGGTGGAAGTCCTCGGCAAAAATGGTGAGCCCGTGCCAGACCATGCCCTCCCGATGACCTTCCATCGCCGTGGCTTCAACAACACCGTCGAAATTTCCCTGCGGACCGACGCCCAAGGCCGCATCGATCTCGGGGCGCTGGCGGACATCACCCGACTGGAGGCGACCCCGGCCCCGGACCTCCGGCGCTCGTGGCCCTTGGAAACCTCCGCCCAGACGCGTCCGCGAGAACTCCACGCCCGGGTCGGTGAGACCGTGCGCCTCCCGTGGTCCCCGCAAGGACG
>JAPLUH010000333.1 GCA_026397675.1 Verrucomicrobiota bacterium | reverse complement strand
GGCTGACAAATCCATCAAGGCTTACCGAGTCGTGTTTATTTTTCGAAAAACTTTCAAAAAATCTTCAAGGGACCTCACTGGAACGCCGATCAACCCACGCAGAGCATCACTTGAGGTCAACACATTCGCGAATGAAGGCTCACCAAGCCCACAGGGCCCAGATTTTGTCCGCGTACCCTTTAAAAACGGACACTCTATGTCCCCAAGACCTCCTGACTACGTCCAAGGCATCCGGTTCCGCGTCTCGCTGACATGTCCGACAACACCCCAGAATCCGACTCACTCAGATCCGCTTTCGCGGCTGCGTCGTCTCTCAAAACTGTCGGCAAAGTCGAGTTGATCAACCATCTGGTTCAAGAGGTTCCACCTCAGAGCCTTCAAGGACTTTCTGGCAACGCCCGCCAAAAGATCCTGAAAGCCCCATTGGATCCGGTCGTTCAAAATCAACGGCTCGAAGTGGCTCTTGCCATCCTCGATACCGCGAAACTGATGCCTAATTATTTCTACATAAAAATCCTCGAAGGCGTCAGCGACTTCGACGCTATCGACTCATTGAACTGCCTTTTCCGGGATCGCTTCACCTCACTCCGCCGAGACGCAATGGACTCGGCCGACCTCCCGTGGCTAATGAAATTAGAATGTGTGAGACATCGAAACATTGAGGAACCCCGCAAGATTCCCATTCATTTCATCGTCAAGGGCACCAGAAACAAATCCTTCGAGGAACAGTTGGAGATTGTGGACCATCAAGGCTTGGTTCCGGCCAATCCCATCGAGCAATTGCTGACGGCGATGGCGTTTGCCTGCCTCTATCCCGGCACAGACCCCTTCCGAAGCCAGTTGGTGAGGGGATCTGTTCCCGATGCGGCACTGTTCAACACCAAAAGCCATGGAGTGCGCACCTTCCCCTTGAGCGGCGGGCGCTGCCCCATCGCGTCCATGTCCGCTCTGCCGGCCATCGTCAATTAGGTCTGCGGCTTTCCAAGCCCTGTTGGCACAATCTACCCCATTACACCCATTCGAGGCGATACGAGCCGGCCTCGGAGGCCCCGGTTTTCCCACAAATCTGATCCCGCAGAAACCCGTTCTGGTGTAGCATTGCCGCGTGTCCGAACTTCAGGAAAACCTCACCCGCATTCGTAGCCGCATCGACCAGGCGTGCGAGCGTTCCGGTCGCCAACCGGACTCAGTCCGGCTTATGGCGGTGAGCAAAAATCAGTCACCCGAGCGGGTGGCTGAGGCAGCCTCGGCCGGACTGACCCTTTTCGGAGAGAACCGAATCCAGGAGGCCAAGGTGAAGATTGCCCAGAGCCCCAGCCAATTGGAGTGGCATTTCATCGGGCACTTGCAGTCCAACAAATCACGCGATGCCGTCAGCCTATTCCATGTCGTACAGGGCGTTGACTCGCTTGCACTGGCCGAAGAACTCCAAAAGCAGGCCATCAAACAGGCTCGTTCCTTGCCCATCCTGCTCGAGGTTAATGTCGCGGGTGAGTCCTCCAAATTCGGATGGAACCTCGATCGCCTATTGACCGAGTTGCTGCAACTCAATGGCCTACCCCAACTGGAGGTCCACGGCCTGATGACGATCGCCCCGTACGCAGTGGATCCGGAACGGGTACGCCCCGTTTTTCGCCATTTGCGCGAGCTGCGGGATCGTTGCGCCGACCTGCTGGGAGCCCCATTGCCCATTCTTAGCATGGGAATGAGTGGCGACTTGGAAGTAGCCATCGAAGAAGGGGCCACACTGGTGAGAGTAGGAACGGCCCTCTTCGGAGAGCGCCCGCGCCGGAGCGACGCAGTCGCTCCCGCCGATGTTTGAGATCCTTGTTAGGCCTCTCCGGCTGACAGGCAACTTGTCGAAGGTGAGCGTCTGCCACCCGCAGTGTTCAGTCTAGAAGTCGGTGTCGAGGAATTCTGTCGGATGACAGGGTCTTTAGCCGCCCAACGCTCCTGCTTGGCTCGGGTCTGCGATGGCGCCCTTGTTGAAATCCACATACTCCTCAGTCAAGTCCGCCGCGTACATCACGGCCGAGGCCTTTCCCAGGTTGAGTCGGATATGCAACTCGAAGGTGTCGGCCTGGACGGCGTTCCACAAATCGGCAAACGGTGTCTTGGTCGGCTGTCCTCGGCGCAAGCTCCAGAGGACTTTTCGGGTTCCCGAAGCAGCATAGCCGATGTCTACCTTGTCCTCCACGATCTTGGCCGAACTGTATCCCAAGGCATCGATGATCCGTCCCCAATTGGGGTCTCCTCCGTGCCAACTGGTCTTGACCAGGGCGCTGTTGGCCACCGCTCGGGCGGCGGCATCAGCATCGGCAAAAGACCGCGCACTCTCGACGCGAACCGTCACCACGCGGTGAACCCCCTCGCCGTCGCACACGATCATTTTGGCCAATGACAGACACACATGCGACAGAGCCGCCTGAAAGGTCTCGAAGTCTTTGCCAGAGGCCTTCCGGATAGCGGGATTTCCAGCCAACCCGTTAGCGAGGGCCAAGACCGTGTCATTGGTGCTCATGTCCCCATCCACGGTGATTCGGTTGAAGCTCGAGGCCACCGCTTCGTTGAGGGCGCTCTGAAGAGGCTTGGCAGCGATGTCGGCATCCGTGGTGATGAAGCACAACATGGTGGCATGCAATCCGGCCGGCACCCCACTCGGAGCGGTTGCCGGACGGGCTCCGGTCGGTGACATGCCAGGTTGGATCATGCCGGCCCCTTTGCACATGCCGCCAATACGGACAATCCGCCTCCCAATCTTGAATTCGATCCCGATCGTCTTAGGGCGCGAGTCGCTGGTCATAATGGCCTCGGCCGCGTGGGCCGCGTGCTCTGGCGTAGCACCCAGAACCTCAGCCGCTGCGACAATCCCTGCAGCCACCTGCTCCATCGGCATTTGTACGCCAATCCGACCAGTGGATCCGACCAGCACCCGTCCGGTGGAAAGACCCAACACCTTCTCGGCCAATCCCGTCATGGCCAGGGCGTCCTTCATGCCTTGACGCCCAGTGCAGGCATTCGCGTTACCGCTGTTGACCACCACGGCCTGGGCGACCCCCTTGGCCACTCGGGAGACACAGACCTTCACTGGCGCGGCGCAAATCTGGTTCGTCGTGAAGAGACCCGCCACCGCCGCAGGAGTCTCGCTGACCAGTAGGCAAAGGTCCCGCTTGCGCCCCTTATCGGAGCCCTTGCCGGTACCCAGACGCTTAATGTCACAGAAAACCCCGCCCGCGAGGAACCCTTGAGGAGCCACCACGGCCCCATCGATCGGCTTGAACTTGAATTGCACGACTGGTTTGAAGCGGACCCGGGCGTTGGAAACAACCTCAAACCGCTGTGACCCCTCCGAAACTCTCAATCTCAGTCGAAGTCTCGTCCCGGATTGAATCGACTTTTTTGAGTCATCGGGCTCTGACCTACAGCCGACAATACCCACTGCAGGTCTCAAAACTCCACGATTTGGCCTGGCTGTGGCACCACCACCTCCGCCTGAGGCTTCAGCACCTGAAGGGCCTGCCCGAAGGCCAATGACGCGGACTCCTCACCATGGATGACTGTGATCTTGCGCAATGAACCAGAGAGCGATTTCACGTATCCAATTAATTCAGACCGACCGGCATGACCAGAAAACGCATCGATGCGGGCAACCTGAGCTTTCACCTCATGCGGAATGCCGAAAATATTTACTGGATTGCGGCCCGAAACGATGAGGTGCCCCAAGGTATGCTCCGCGCAATAACCCACGAAAAGGATGAGGTTGCGCGGATCACCGAGATTGTGGCTCAAGTGATGCCGAATGCGCCCCGCCTCCGCCATACCCGAGGCACTGATGATAATGCACGGCTGGTTCAATTCATTGAGCTTCTTAGACTGCGCGGCCTCGCGAATGTAGAGAAGATGATCCATGCCAAAGGGGTTGCCTTTGGTCCGCAAGTGCTCATAGGCCTCCGTGTCAAAGCACTCCGGATGCAAGCGAAAGACCTCCGTCGCGTTCACGCTCAACGGGCTATCCACGAAGATCGGCACCTCGGGCAAACAGCCCGACTCGGTCAATTGATTCAGGACATAGACCAATTGCTGGGTTCGCCCCACCGCAAAGGCCGGAATGATCACCTTACCCCCTCGAGCCAGAGCGCTCGCGACCACCCGACACAATTCATCCCGCGAAAAGGTCGCATCGCCGTGTTCCCGATCACCGTAGGTGCTTTCGATCTGAAGAAAATCCACACCTTCTACCGGCTCGGGATCGCGAAGAATTTCCTGATTGGGGCGGCCAATGTCTCCACTGAAGAGAAACCGGAACTGCCGAGTCCCTTCCCGCACGTCCAGAATGACCTGCGCCGAACCCAGAATATGCCCGGCATCCCGAAACTCCAGAGTCACTCCATCGACCAGCGGCATGCGACGGCCATAATTGATGGCCACGAATTGTCGGGTCGCCTTCTCTGCATCCTCAACCGTGTAGAGCGGTTCCACCGGAGGCAGCCCCTGCTGGGCCCGCTGCCGGGACACGTGCTGACTGTCAGCCAATTGAACCCGCGCAGAATCCTCCAGCATCACCGCGCAGAGATCGCGAGTGGCGAATGTCGAGTAGATGTTCCCCTGGTAACCCTTCCGGCACAAGTTGGGTAAATTGCCGGCGTGATCAATATGAGCATGACTCAACACCACCGCG
The DNA here is from genome assembly GCA_026397675.1 of Verrucomicrobiota bacterium. GTDB lineage: Bacteria > Verrucomicrobiota > Verrucomicrobiia > Limisphaerales > UBA9464 > SXXZ01. The sequence continues at coordinate 6,045 of JAPLUH010000333.1, read as the reverse complement.
TCCAAAGTGGTCGGATCGAATGAAAATTCTCGATTTCGTCGGATCGATTCCTCACGCCGCCCCTGGTAGAGACCACATTCTAGAAGGATACGATGGCCATTGACCTCGACGAGGTACATGGAACCGGTCGTTGTCCGTGTGGCGCCCATGTAGTGAATTTTCACATAGCAAGGATAAGCGGCTTCCTTTGCATTCTCCAAGCCGAAGATCGGAGCGGTGTTGGCCTTGGAATTTGGCCAGATGTCAAACTCTCTCCACCCTAACCCCACAAAAAAACAATTTCACCCGGGAGAGCACTTGCCACACATTAGCGCGTCAAAATTATGGACGTAAGGTTTCCCAAGGTTGGAGAAGGCGCTGACAGCGGCAAGGTTGTCAGCGTTCTGGTCAAGGTCGGCGACACCATCAGCGCCGGTCAGACAATCCTCGAGCTCGAGTCGGAGAAGGCCATCGCGCCTATCCCCTCTCCAGCTGGCGGGAAGATCACCGCCATCTCCGTCAAAGAGGGTGACACGATCACCGTCGGCTCGGTGCTCTTGAGCCTGGAAGGCGGGAACGGCGACGGCGCAACGGCACCCGCATCGCCGGCGACCAAAAAGGCGGCAGCCCTTCGGGCGGCGCGTCCCGTGATCGCTGACGACGACGACGACGACCTCTTGCCGGCCGCCACTGAAGACGAGGGCCCGGTCCCCGCGGCCAGCCCATATGTCCGCAAGGTCGCCCGTGAACTCGGCATCCCCCTGAGCCGAGTCCGTGGTTCCGCCTCCGGTGGCCGCGTGGTCGTAGAAGATCTCGCCCGCTACATCGGCAAACTGGAGTCCAAAGTGGCTCGCGCCGGCAAGTACGCCGAAGCCCCCCAAGGACTGAGCTTCCCCCTCGTCAACCAAGACTTCGCTGTCTTTGGCCCCGTCACCAGCGAGCCGTTGACCCCGCTGAGGAAGATTATTTCGGCCCGAATGGTCGAGAACAAGGTCACCCTTCCCCATGTCACCCAGTTCGCCGATGCGGACATGAGCGGCATCGAGGCGTTAAGGGCCCAGTTCAAAGCCGACTACGAAAAGGCGGGCTCCAAGCTCACGCCCACCCCCTTCCTCATTAAGGCGTTGGTTGAAACCCTGCAGAAGTATCCGAAGTTCAATGCCAGTTTGCAGGAGGTTGCCGAGACCCTGATCATCAAGCACTACTACCACATCGGCATCGCGGTCGATACCGATGCGGGGTTGCTCGTTCCGGTGCTGCGCGACGCCGACAAGAAGTCGTTGCTGCAAATTGCCAAAGAACTGACCGAGATCGCGGCCTTAGCCCGAGATCGCAAGCTCTCCCCCGATTCGATGAAGGGAGGTTCGTTCACCGTCTCCAACCAAGGCGCCATCGGAGGCTCCCACTTCACTCCGATTATCAACAAACCCGAGGTCGCCATCCTCGGCTTGGGCAAGACTTCGCTGAAGCCCGTTGTCACCGCCGAGGGCAAGATCGAAGCCCGTCCCATCCTACCGCTGACCATCAGCTATGACCACCGGGTCATTGATGGCGGATCAGCCGCCCGATTCACGGTGGACTTGGTCAAAGCCATCGAGACATTCCCGGCCTCCGCAGTGAAGCTCTAACAGCCCAAGCGACATGGAAGTGATCCAGACTGATATCGTTGTTATCGGGGCAGGCCCTGGGGGTTACGCCGCTGCGTTCTATGCCGCCGACCTGGGCAAAAAGGTGCTGCTCATCGAGCGGGATCCTCGCCTCGGCGGGGTGTGTATGAACCGCGGATGCATCCCTTCCAAGGCGCTGCTCAACGCCTCGCACATGATCACCGCCGCAAGGGAGTCCGCGCACCGCGGAATCAGCTTCGGCGAAGCCACGATCGATCTAAACCGCCTGCGGGCCTGGAAGGAGTCCATCCTTGAGAAACTCGGTTCCGGCATTGCCAGTTTAGCTAAGATGCGGGGTGTGAGCGTGATGCACGGCAAGGCCATGTTCGAGTCTTCGAACAAGCTGCGGGTGGAGACCCCCGAAGGTCAGAAGTACGTCACCTTCGACAAGGCCATCATCGCCGTGGGTTCCCGACCGGCCCTACCGAAAGCATTCGACCTCGGCAACCCCCGAGTAATGACCTCGACCGAGGCCCTAGAAATCGCCGACATCCCGGAAAAGCTGCTCGTCATCGGCGGCGGCTACATCGGCATGGAACTCGGCACGGTGTACGCGTCGATGGGTTCCAAGGTCACGGTCATCGAGGCCATGGAAACGATGTTGGCCGGAGCCGACCCCGACCTCGTCCGACCCGTGGCGGCCTACGCCAAGAAGGCCTTCCAGGAAGTACGCCTCAAGTCGAAGGTTCTGGAGATTAAGACCTCCGGAAAGCAAATCCAGGTCACTTCCGAGTTCAACGGCCAGAAGATGGACGAAAAGTATGACCGAGTGTTGGTGTCCGTCGGCCGAGTGCCCAACGGGCAAGACCTCGCTCTTGAGAACACGGGCGTCCAGCGGGATGACAAGGGGTTCATCAAGGTGGATGAGCGAATGGTCACCAACGACCCGAACATTTATGCCATCGGCGACATCGCTGGCGGCATCATGCTGGCGCACAAGGCCAGCAAGGAGGCCCGCATCGCTGTTGAAAACCTCGCCGGCGACGGCAACGCGGTGAATCGCGACTACCTCATTCCTGCGGTGGTCTTCACCGATCCCGAAGTGGCTTGGGTGGGTCTGACCGAAACTGAGGCCAAGGCCAAGGGCATCGAGGTCCAAGTGGTCAAATTCCCCTGGGGTGCCAGCGGCAGGGCCCTCACCTATGATCGGACCGATGGTTCCACCAAGCTCATCATCGACCCAGTTTCCGAGCGGATTCTCGGTGTCGGAATTGTCGGCCATGGTGCCGGCGAGCTCATTGGTGAAGGCACGGTGGCCATTGAAATGGGTGCCACGGTCCATGATCTCAGTGCCATCGTGCACCCCCATCCCACCCTCAGTGAAACACTGATGGAAGGTGCGGAAGTGTTCTTTGGTCACTCCACCCACGTGTTCACCAAGAAGCGCGAACACTGAGTCGGTTGTCCTGCAACTTCTCCGGGGCCAAGTCCAAGCGACTTGGCCCCTTCTTTTTGGGGGAATCTTGATCCCAAGGGTCGACTCCCGGCGACACTGGACTGCTGTTTGAGCTGCTTTGTGGCCAAAGTTTGATCCTTTGAAGGACGACGCCAATAGCGGAAAGCCATTGCGAAATTCCGAGACCTTGGATGCTCATTTTGCTTCCCGTGCAACGGGATCTCCCGCAGCTTCCCGAGGCCGTTGCCGCGCCTGAGGCGCCCGCCGGCTTCAACCCATGAAGAACACCCTTCGCCTCTTGATGACCACCACGCTCGCGGCCACAGCCGCACTCGCACAGGACAAGCTCGACCTCACGGCTGAGAAGACCCGCGCCAGTTACGCCATCGGGGCGGATATCGCCAACAGTATGAAGCGCCAGTCGCTCGACCTAGACAACAAGGCCCTAGCGGCCGGGTTGGTCGATGGCATGAGCGGCAAGCTGCAACTGAAGGACGCTGAACTAGAAAAAGCCATGAATGACTTCAAAACCGCATTGATGGCGAAGCGTCAGGCAAGTCAGGCCACGGCTGCCACTGAGAACACCAAAAAGGGAACCGACTTTCTGGCCGCCAACGCCAAGAAAGAAGGCGTGAAAACCACCGTCAGCGGCCTCCAGTACAAGGTCATGAAGGCGGGTCCCGACGGCGGCAAGAGCCCGAAGGCGACCGACACGGTCAAGGTTCACTACCACGGCACCCTCATCGACGGGACCGTCTTCGACAGCTCTGTGCAGCGCGGCGAACCGATCTCCTTCCCCCTGAATGGCGTAATCCCGGGTTGGACCGAGGGCGTGCAACTCATGAAAGTGGGCGACAAGTTCCAGTTCACCATCCCGTCGGCCCTGGCCTACGGTGAGCAGGGTGCGGGCGGCGCCATCGGGCCGAACTCCACCCTCATCTTCGAGGTGGAACTCCTCGGAATCGAAGCAGGCAAGTAATAGACCAGCAGTCTCTCTCCTGAACGCCGGAGGCGCTTCCAAGCGCTTCCGGCTTTTTTAATCCGACAAGGACTGCATTCCTCGGGGCAGTACCGGTTGACTCCGCGCCGGAGACGCCCACGGTTACGGGAAGCGAACTCCTCACCGCACCCATGCGAACTCTCGTCGAGACCCTAGAGACTGCGCACACCCCAGAATCACTGGGTGCAGCCCTGCATGACGAACCCGGACGCGTCGTCCTTCGGACAGGGATGTTCGAGGTCCCCTCGGCTCGCTACTCGATGGTCACCGCTCGCCCCTTCCAAACCTTCCAATCCATGGGGTCCCGGTGCGAGACCCGACGCAATGACGGCACGCGGGAGATCCAGTTCGGCAATCCCTGGGCCATCCTGGGCGCGTTGTCCGAGCGCTGCGAGATTCTCGATGAGGTCGACCTTCCGTTTCCCCTGGGCGGCATCTTTGGTTTTTGGGGTTACGACCTGAAGGGCTTCGTCGAGCCCCGTCTCTCGCGTCATGCCGTGCACGACCTGGAGATCCCGGATTGCCGAGTTGGATTCCACGGGAGCTTGGTGGTCTTTGATCATCGACTCGGCACCGCGACCGTCATTGCCACCGGCTTGTGCCCAAACGGAGACCGATCCGAGCAAACCGCACGCGAAGACCTGGAGTGGTGGCGCCAACGCCTGACCACGCCGCCCTCCGACGATCCAGAACCCACTCTCGAGATGCCCTCCGGAGATATCACCGCTTCAGTGACGCGTGCGGAGTTCATCCGCTCCGTCGAGGCGGCGCAGCGGTGGATCCGCAGTGGCGACATTTATCAGGTCAACTTGTCCCAGCGCCTCAGTGCACCTTGGACTGCGGGAGGATGGGCGCTCTTCCGACGACTGCTGGAGGTGTCCCCCGCCCCGTTCTCCGCCTTCCTGGATGGCGAAGACTTCACGATCGCATCCTCGTCGCCTGAGTTGTTTCTTCGCCTCAGCGGATCCCATGTCCTCACTCGCCCCATCAAGGGAACACGGCCGCGCAGCACCGATCCGGTTCGGGACGCACAGTGGATGTATGAACTCCAACGCAGCAGTAAAGAGATGGCGGAGTTGGTGATGATCACCGATTTGCTGCGCAACGATCTCGGCCGCGTTTGCGAATATGGAACGGTGCAAGTCCCTGAATTGGTCCGACTGGAACGGTTCACCCAGGTCCAGCACTTGGTGTCCACCATTGAAGGACGCATCCGCTCTCCCCTGACTCACCTAGAGGTTCTCGAATCGTGTTTCCCCGGCGGGAGTATCACCGGTGCGCCCAAGATCCGGGCTATGGAAATTATTGATGCACTGGAACCCGTGGCCCGAGGTCCTTACACCGGCTGTCTCGGATATCTCGGATTCAATCGAGAAAGCCAACTGAGCATCACCATTCGCTCGGCTACCACCCTCAATGACCGAGCCTGGTTCCATGTGGGGGCGGGCATCGTCGCCGACTCGGTGCCTGAGGCCGAATACGACGAGACACTAGCCAAGGCGAGCGGGCTCTTGCGAGCGCTGCAAGGGACCTCCGTGGCGGTTCCCGAAGTCCACTCGAGCAGGAGGCAACCGTGAGTATTCTAGCCTGGATAGACGGACGGGTCTTGCCGGCGGCAGAGGCCGTCGTTTCTGTCTCCGACCGCTCCTTTCTTTACGGGGACGGTCTCTTCGAAAGCATTCCTTGGGATTCTGGTCGCCTGTTTCGCTGGCGCGAGCACTGGGATCGCCTCACCAGCGGCGCTCGCTTCCTCGGGATTCGAATTCTCTGGGACGATGCCCAAATTCGGGCCGGCATCCGGGCTATCACCGCGTTGCTGGAAACTCCGCAAGCCACCGTGCGCCTGCACCTCAGTCGGGGAGTGGGCCCTCGAGGGTATTCCCCGCGCGGAGCCGATGCTCCAAGGCTGATCCTGACGGTCCACCCGGCCCCAGCGATGCCACCGGGTGGATGGCCACCGATTGCCCTCAAAACCTGCCGCACCTTCGCCGTGGCCACTGGCG
>JAPLUH010000070.1 GCA_026397675.1 Verrucomicrobiota bacterium | reverse complement strand
CGAATATCCCGAGGTGCTGAAGAGGAAACGACCCTTGGCCAGCGGTTCATTCAGGATTTGTCCGTTCACCACGTTGGCCGGGTTGATCACGTTCACCCGTTGGTAGTCCGTCCCCCAGTCAGCGGGGTTTTCGGGATTGTTGTAGGTGACGAAGCTGCCGTTGAACCGCGAGGCATCCACGCTGGTCCAATCGGCATACGCCGCGGAGCCGAGGTTGCCGAAGTCGAGCTCGGGGTTGGCGATCTCGACGTAAGACTTGCGCGTCCAACCGGCGGGCACCTGTCCCTCGGGAATCGCATCGAAGTTCTCGAACACCAGAGGCGCGGGCAGTTCGATGTTCCGGTAGTTGGCCACCTGAAACGCATTGGTGAGGTTGAAGGTCTTGGCCGGGACACCGGTGTCCGAGAAGGACAGCACATAGACGTTCGAAGAGGCCGGGGCCAGCAACACTGCGTTGGTGAAGCTCACCGAGGCTTGCTGGGCGGTGCCGGTCACGATGGCCGCTGCGGCTTTGCCGTTCAACGAGAGGCGGATCGACGCGAGCGCGATGCCGTTGGTCAGTTCGGCCCGGTAAGGGGCGTTCGGCGCCACTCCGGTAGCGTCGGGGGCCGGGCTTGTGGAAACCACGCTCGCCCCGCTGATGATCGGGACGGCCACGGTGATGGGCTCACTGGCGAGGATCGTGTATCCGTCGTTCTCCAGCAGGTAGGCGCGGTAGTTGCCGGCGGCGGTGAGGCCTTTTTGGAAGGTGATCAAACCGCTGGCCTTGCCTGCATTGCCCGCCTGAGTTCCATCCACGTAGTTCCAAATGGTCGAGCCGGTCGAGCCCGGGGTCACGCCTTCGGGATAGACGCCGATCCAGTCCTTCGGGTTGGCGGGACCGTTGGTGAACCCGAAATTGATGGTCTGCCCGGGGGCGTACCGGTTGGCGGAGGGGCGTACGGCCGGAGCCGTCGGCGCGATGACATTGAAGGAGACGTTGGTCACCACCGTGTAGCCGTCATTGACCAGGAGGTAGGCGGTCCAGACGCCGGCGAGGTTCAGGCCTGAGCCGAAGGTCATGGAGCCCTCGCGGAGACCGGCCCCCGGAGAGCGTGTGCCGTTGACGTAGTTCCAAATGGTCGAGCCGGTCGAGCCCGGGGTCACGCCTTCGGGATAGACGCCGATCCAATCCTTGGAATTGCCAGGACCACCGGCGAAGGACACCGAGATGGCCTCGCCCGGGAAGTAGTTCTCAAGGCTGGTGACGACGGATTGCGCGGTGAGGGCTTGGCTGCCGAGCAGGCAGGCCAGGAGCGCGGCCTTCGGGAGTCGCCCAGGTTGCGAGTACCGGGAGGATGGGGATGGTTTCATGGGTTCAATTGAGGTTCAGGGGTTCAGGGTGGGGTTGGTTCACAGGGAAGATGGGAGGGTGAGGTCGGGAGTTCGTGATCGCGGAACTTCAAGGGGTGCAGACCACCGGCGTGATGCCGTCGGGACCGGGTTGAGCCCATCCGGTGACAATTTGCACGCCCGCCTCGGAGCCGATGGGAACCCATTCGGTGTCGTTGGTCCGGCGCACCCAGCGGTGGGCCTGGGCTTCCGAGCGCGGGATTGTGGGGGAGGGTCCTCCCTGCCGGGCCTGCTCCATCTGCCGCTGCAACTCGGGCGAGTAGCGCTCGAGGTAGGCCACACGCCACGACGACCGCTCCTCGGGCTTGCCGCTCACTGAGACGATCACCGCGCGGTAGCCGTCGGCATCGGGACCATCGACACCGGCGACCGGGGGGATGGCGTCGATGGGGCCCTCGAAGAGCCGTCCGGCGCTCAGGTCGTAGAAGAATCCCCGGGGTCCGCCGGTGTCGGACGACCAGGTCCGGTACAGCAGTGCCAGGGCCGCGGCCGCTGCCACAGCGGCTCCGATGAGCCGGAGATTTTTCGGAGTGGCCATGGGCGTGTCAGTGGGGATCGGCCTTGGCCGACCACCAGCACTCGTTGGTGTTGCAAGGGATTCGGCCTGGGTCGAGCGAGCGAGCGCTTCCGTCGGCGAAGGCGTAGTTGGAACGGCGCTGATGCCGCACCGCCCCCTTGTCGCCTTGGGCCAGCCGGTTGAAACCCGGTTGATTGGCGTCGCCCAGTTCTTTCCAGATCCACCAACGGTCTGAGGGCCACACCCCGTACACGTCGCTGTGGCCGTCTCCGAACAGGATTAACTGCGAGGCCGCCTCCACCATTCCCCACCGGCACAGGTTGTTTTCATACCCGGCCGGCCGTCCAAAGGGCGGCTGGGCACCTCCCGAAAGCCAGTGCACGTTGACGGCCGCCAGGCCGCTGGGGATCTCGATCTCGCCGGGCGTCAATTGGCCGATCACCCAGGGACTGGGCCGCGAATTCGGCCGGGTTTTGGCGCTGGCGTAGACATCGTTCTTTTCGGCTGGGCAGTCGTAGACCCTCGGGTTCTGGCCGACGTTGGGGTAGAGGTAAGCGCGCCAGCTGGATTCGCCGTTGGGAATGCGCGCCTGAATGGGAGGGAAACCGTCGGAGTTGTCGTTGGTGTACAGGTGAAGGGCCACCCCCAGCTGGCGCAAGTGGTTCAGGCAGGCGATGCCTTGGGCCTTGGACTTCGCGCTCGACAGGGCCGGGAGCAGCATGGAGGCCAGCACGGCGATGATGGCGATCACCACCAGCAACTCGATCAGCGTGAATCCGACGATCTGAGCTCGTTTTCTAGTCGATTTGAGAGGTTTTGAAGAACACCGCACTTCCTCAATCTATTCGGCGGTCGTCTGCAGTTCATCCAACAGTCTGGTGATGAATGGGTGACGCGGACGTTGCGACCGAGAAGGGGATGCCCGAGCACGAAAAAGGCCGGGAAGCGTTGATCACTGTGGATCACACTTCCCGGCCTGTCAGGCCTGTCAGGCTCTTAGCCCGTGGAGGGCCGACTACGAGCAACCGAGGCTCTCACCACAGTTGAGGCACTTGTAGCAGGCGCCGTTGCGCACTGCGATGTGCCCGCACTTCGGACACGGCGGCGCGTCCTTCTGGTTCTGGATCGTCGCTGTCAGGGACGCGGCGATCATGTGGCCGGCCGCCGCTGCCGAGGCAATTCCCTCGCTGGTGGTCGTGGTGGCGCTGACCTTGAGCATCAGCGACCCCTCGGCCTCGTCGGCTAAGGCCAAATCACTGACCGGGCGGTTTATCTTTTTTTTTAGTTCCGCTGCCATGGTGGGCATGGGCAGTTCGGCTTGGCCGGCATTGGGCGAATTGGCTTCGCGATAACCGGGAATGAACTGGCAGGCCATCCAACGGAACACGTAGTCGATGATGGAGCTGGCCTGACGGATGTCTGGGTTGCGGGTGAAGCCACTGGGTTCGAAGCGCTGGTGGGCGAACTTCTTGACCAAGGCCTCCAGCGGCACGCCGTACTGGAGCGACATGCTGGTCAGGGCGCCGACCGAATCCATGAGGCCACCGATGGTCGAACCTTCTTTGGCCATGGTGACGAACAACTCGCCGGGTTGAGCGTTGTCGAAGAGACCCACCGTCAGGTAGCCCTCGTGGCCGGCCACGTCGAACTTGTGGTTTACGGCCATGCGGGTGTCGGGCAGACGGCGACGGATCGGGTGCCGTGCACTTTCGCGCAGCGAGCCCAACTCAGTCTCCAGCTCGGCGATGCGGGCTTCGAGGGTTTTTGTCTGCTCAGAAGCGTTTTCGCCACCGGCGGCGTCGGTTTTGTCGCCACCTTCGCTGGTGCGCTTGGTGTTGAGCGGTTGCGAGCGCTTGGAGCCGTCGCGATAAATGGCGACGCACTTCAGGCCCATCTTCCAGGCATCCACGTAGGCACTCCGGATTTCGGACGTGGTGGCGTCATTGGGCATGTTCACCGTCTTGGAGATGGCTCCAGAGATGAACGGTTGGGATGCGCCCATCATGCTCAAGTGCGCCTTGTAGTGAATGCTCCGTTTGCCCTTGAAGGGTTTGAAGGCGCAGTCGAAGACCGACAAATGTTCGGCCTTGAGGCCCGAGGCGATCACAACCCCGTCGTCACTGACCACGTCCTCGATGGTGTCTTGAATCTCGATGTGCTTCTCGATGGCGGAGATGGCGCTGGGCGAGTAACCGAGGCGCTGGAGGGCCTCCGGCACGGTGCGGTTGACGATCTTGAGCATGCCGCCGCCCGCCAGAAGTTTGTACTTCACGAGGGCGATATCGGGTTCCACGCCGGTGGTGTCGCAATCCATGAGGAAGGCGATGGTTCCGGTGGGGGCGAGCACAGTGACTTGCGCATTGCGGTAGCCCACGTCACGGCCCCGGGCGATGGCGCGGTCCCAGGTGCGGCGGGCCTCGTCCTTCAGGTAGGCGAATTCGCGGCTGGCTTGGATGCCTTCCACGGCGTCGCGGTGCTGTTGAACCACCTCGAGGGTGCTGGCCACGTTGTCCTTGGCCTTCGTCTTGGCGACGCCTCCGCAAGAGGAGTCATGGTAGCCCGGAAAGGCACCTTGGATGGACGACATGTCGGCGCTCTGTTCGTAGGCATGTCCGGTCATTATGGCCGTAAGGGCCCCAGCCAGTGCGCGACCTTCGTCGGAGTCATAGGCCAGGCCGTAGCTCATGATGAGGGAACCGAGGTTCGCATAGCCCAGACCCAGTGTGCGGAACACGTGGGAGTTCTCGGCGATCATCTGGGTCGGATAGCTGGCGTTGTCCACCAGGATCTCCTGAGCCGTGATGTAAATGCGGACTGCGGCCTTGAAGCGATCGACGTCGAACTGCCCATCGGTCTTCTTGAACTTCATCAAGTTCAGGGAAGCGAGGTTGCACGCCGTGTTGTTGAGGAACACGTACTCGGAGCAGGGGTTGGTCGAGTGAATCGGCTCAGTGCCCTTGCAAGTGTGCCACTTCTGGATGGCGCCGTCGTACTGGAGGCCAGGATCGCCGCAAACCCAGGTGCCTTCGGCAATCTGGTCGAGCAACCGGGAAGCATCCTTCTTCTCGAGGGGCTTGCCGGTCACGGTGGAGAGCGTCCACCACTCCTTACCGTCGATCGCCGCCTGCATGAACGAGTCGGAAACACGCACCGAGAGGTTCTCGTTCTGGTACATCACCGAACCGTAGGCCTCGCCGTTGAACGAGCCATCATAGCCCTGCTCGATGAGCGCCCAGGCCTTCTTTTCTTCTTTGGCCTTGGCCGTGATAAACTCTTCCACGTCACCGTGCGTGTCGCGGATGGTGTTCATCTTGGCGGCACGACGGGTCTTGCCGCCGGACTTCACCACGTTGGCCACCTGGTCATAGACCTTGAGGAAGCTCATCGGGCCCGACGGCCGGCCGCCGCCGGAGAGCTTCTCGCGGCAGGAACGGATCGGGGTCAGGTCGGTGCCGGTGCCCGAGCCGTACTTGAAGAGCATGGCCTCTGAGTAGGCCAGTTCCATGATGCTCTCCATGTTGTCCTGGACCGATTGGATGAAGCAGGCGCTGGCCTGAGGGTACTCGTACTGGGTGGGAGCGCGGCGGGCCACCTTGGCCTTGCGGTCCCAGAACCAGTTGCCCCGGTCGCTGCCCTTGCCGACCTCGTACTGGTGGTACAGACCCACATTGAACCAGACCGGAGAGTTGAAGGCGCCGTACTGGTTGACGCACAGCCAGGTCAACTCCTCGTAGAACAGTTCGCCGTCTTCCTTGCTGAAGTAGCCGTCGGCCACACCCCAGTCCGCGATGGTCCGGGTCACCCGATGGATGAGTTGCTTGACCGATTTTTCACGCTCCGCCTTCGCCGGATCTCCGTAGAAGTACTTCGAGCAGACCACTTTGGTGGCCAGCACGGACCAGTTCTTGGGAACCTCGACCCCTTCCTGCTTGAAAATGGTCTTGCCGGAATCATCGGTGATCTCGGCAGTGCGGCGGTCCCATTCGATTTGGTCGAACGGCTTGACCTTGGCATCGCTGAAAACCCGCTGGAGGGGCAGCTTGCGGGATGAGGAACCCTTGGACGAGCCCTTGGTCGACGTGCCTCGGGTGTTGGTCTTGTTCTTTGCCGACCGGCGAGAGGAAGCCGGGGCCGATGAAACGACGGAATCGCGGGCGTCGAGCATGGGCAGGATAGAGTGTTCGGGGATTGAATCTTGGGTTGGGTGTCTTGGGCGGCTCAGATCACTCCCGATTGGTATGGATTGGCAATCGGGTTGGATTGATTCGCTGAAAACTTCTGCCTCTGGCCAAAAAATGGGGGGTGAGCATATTTTTTGGCTTTCTTCAGTTGTTTCCGACCCAACGGGTTGGGGCGGAGAACGAAATTACCCCCATATCTTGTGGTTACAAGTCGCTTCTCCACAAAAAGCTACGTTCTCGTTAACCCAGTGGAAACTCTCCTTTTATGACAATTGTAAACGAGCCGGCTTCGACCTTGCTGGGGCTTTTTCATGGATCAAACCGGGTGTTTGGACCTCGCCGAAGGTGCTGTCCGTGAGGCCTCCTCCAGTCGTCTCGAAAAAGGGTCCGAAAAATCGTTGTCCGAGGCCTGAAATCCGGGGCGCTACCGGGTGGGATCGCACCGCTGCGCGGGTTCCAAGATGGACCCGTTTCCCGGCTTTGCCGCCGGCTTCCGACACGGTAGCGTCGCCAGCGACCGCTATGATCCGCTCGTTCGCCTTCACCACC
>JAPLUH010000298.1 GCA_026397675.1 Verrucomicrobiota bacterium | reverse complement strand
GCCTCGCGGGCCGCCGCCACGGCTGCGGCCAACGCTCGGGTGTTGGAAGGCGGGCGGGAAGAATGTAGGGGTTGGCTCATCGTCGCGACTCCAGCCTGAACTGCTCCCACCCTTCACATCAACCGTGGACCCTCGCCCGAGGTTCTATAGTTTGCGGAGGGTGAAAGGAGGCTCAGTCCTTCGATGATTCCTCCGAGGGAGATGGGATTCCTGAATCGCGGGACCCAGGAATCGACAATGGGGACGGTGGCGATTAGGACGGTAACCCGAATCGGACATGGGCCTCGTCACTGGAGATTTTCAGTGAGGCGCACACGTGATGGGATGCTAACTGCAGCACCGCCGAACGGAGCATCTCATCGAACTGCTTTGGTGGTAGGGCCACTCCCTCATGGGCGATGTCCCGGATGTGCAGTTTGCGGTCCAACAAATCGGTGAGGAAGGTTTCGCAGGCGATCGGGTCATCGGTGATGAAGTGCGAGGCAGGCATCTTGCCGTGCGGATCGATGTCGTAGGTGACTTTGTATTTGGAGAGCATGGTGGACGACGGGTTGCAGGATGTGAAACCGGGTGGGCCGCGTGATCCGACGTTTTTTGGTGGGTCACGACCGTTCCGGGCCAGAAATCTAGAGGTCCATGGATCGCGGGCTCCTCCGCAGTTGTCCGGATCGATCCCTTGGTTGCCTTTCACGCCTTGAGCCGCTTCGAAGAGTGGGGATCGGTCCGGCGACGTCATGAATCTTGGGTCCCCTGCGTTAAGGTGTGTCGCGATTTCCGGCCATCCTCGGCGTTGCCTCGCGCCGGGCTTGTCCCATGCTCTGCGCCCCGACCGCATGACCGACCCGCGCATTGATGAACTCCGGCAACTGTTGCCGTGCTGTATGCTCTCGGACTGGGTTCGACTGGGAGCGCGCGCGGCCCGGTGGGTGAGGGAGGGGCGGCCGGTGGGCGAGGGGACTCATCCGCTGGATCGTCTTCTGGAGCAGGCTCGTACTTCCATCGAACGTCGAGAGTATCGAGCGCAGACCCTGCCGCGCCCGGAGTATCCGCCGGGGCTGCCTATCTCCGCCCGCAAGGAGGACATCGTGGCCGCGATTCGAGCGCACCAAGTGGTGGTTATTGCTGGTGAGACGGGGTCGGGCAAAACGACTCAAATTCCCAAAATGTGCCTGGAAGCGGGCCTGGGCGCTCGGGCGATGATCGGTTGTACGCAGCCCCGGCGGGTGGCGGCACTGTCCATCTCCCAGCGAATTGCTGAGGAACTCAATGTGACCTGGGGTCGCGAAGTGGGCTGTAAGGTCCGCTTCGATGATCGATCTGGGTCGGACACGGTCATTAAGCTGATGACCGATGGCATGCTTCTGGCCGAGGTGCAGGGGGATCCGACCCTTGCCGAATACGAGGCCATCATCATCGATGAGGCTCATGAGCGCTCGCTGAACATCGATTTCCTGCTGGGGCACCTTAAGAACCTTTTGGCTCAGCGCCCGGACCTGAAGGTGATCATTACCTCGGCCACCATCGATACGGTGGCTTTCTCCAAGGCGTTCAACGATGCGCCCATCATTGAGGTGTCCGGGCGCACCTTTCCGGTGGATGTGGAGTACCGCCCGCCCGGGGGCGAGGAGGCTTCGTCGGATCCGGCCGACACCGATTTCGTCGATGCGGCTGCCCGCGAGTGTGAGCGCCTCTTCTTCGAGACGGGTGTCGGGGATGTGCTCATTTTCCTGCCGGGTGAGCGGGATATTCGGGAATGTGCGGATTTGATCGAAGGTCGACTGGGCTCTGAGGCCGAGGTGGTTCCGCTTTTCGGACGACTGAGTTCTGGCGAGCAACAACAGGTTTTCAGTCCGTCTTCGAGGCGAAAGGTGGTGATCGCCACGAACATCGCCGAGACCTCGCTGACCATTCCGGGCATTCGCTTTGTGATCGACTCCGGGTTGGTTCGGATGAGTCGTTACAACTCCCGCACCCGCACCCGCCGACTGCCGGTCGAGGCGGTGTCGCAGAGCAGTGCCAATCAACGGAAGGGGCGCGCTGGCCGTGTCGAGGCGGGTGTTTGCATTCGGCTTTACTCCGAGGAGGATTTTGAATCCCGAAGTCCCTTCACTCAGCCAGAGATCCAGCGAGCCAATTTGGCCGAGGTTATCTTGCGGATGAAGGCCTCACGCTTGGGAGACATCGAGACCTTCCCCTTTCTCAATCCACCGGCCCCCATGGCCATTAGTGGTGGCTACTTGCTCTTGCAGGAATTGGGGGCCTTAGATGAACAGCACGAACTGACGCCGTTGGGTCGCGACCTGGCCCGGCTCCCCATCGATCCCACATTGGGTCGGATGCTCCTCCAGGCACAAACCGAGCACGCGGGTCGAGAACTCCTCATCATTGCCGCTGGCCTGAGTATCCAGGACCCCCGCGAACGCCCGCTCGACCAACGCGAAGCGGCCGACAAGGCGCACCGCCGCTTCATGCACTCCCAGTCCGACTTCTTGTCACTGCTGGGACTTTGGAATGGGGTGCATGATCAGTGGGAATTGCTGCGTACCCAGGGAGCTCGGCGGAAGTTTTGCCGCCAGCACTTCCTTTCCTACCTCCGCATGCGTGAATGGCAGGACTTGCACGCGCAGTTGCAAGGGGCCCTGGAAAATCTCGACGGCGTGAAGCTCAACGAACGTCCGGCCGATGAGGACTCGGTGCATCGCTGCATCTTGGCCGGGCTTTTGGGGCATGTGTCCGTTCGCCAAGAGCGCAACCAATACAAGGGCGTCGGCAATCGGATGATGGCAGTGTTTCCCGGTTCCGTCCTGTACGACCGACCTGAGCGCTCGCCAAGACAGGATCGTCGTCCGCCCCCCGCGGGCAGTACTCCGGGCAAGCCTGAGAAGTCGCGTCAGCCTGCCTGGATGGTTTGCGGAGAAATCGTCGAAACCTCTCAACTCTTCGCCCGAACGTTGGCGGGAATTGATCCCCAGTGGATTCTTCGCTTGGCGCCGCACCTCTGCAAGGTGACCCACCAAAACCCGCATTGGAGTGCCAGTGCTGGCCGGGTGTTGGTCGAGGAGAAAACCACCTTCCATGGCCTGGAGGTCTTTGCCCGCAAGATCGCTTACGGAACTATTGCGCCCCGCGAAGCCACGGTCCTTTTCATCCGGTCGGCGCTGGTCGAAGACGATCTTTTGCCGCCGGCCCTCTCGGGACGAAACGACGATTTTGACGGGGACGATGAACGGGCCGTAGTGCGGGCCATGCAGACCTCCGCGCCGTCGGCAGAGCCGGGGTTCATGGCAGCCAATCGTGCGCTGCGCGAAAAGGTAGAGAATTGGCAGACTCGCCTGCGTCGCACGTCGGTGGACCTCGATCAGGCATTCTTTGATTTTTATGCCCGGCACTTAGACAGCATCTCGTCGCTGCATGAATTGCATCGCTGGATGCGGGATCACACCGAAGCGGGGTACTTGTGCGCCACCGAACCAGAGATCACCGGCGGCAAAGACCTTCATCTCGATGAGAATGCCTTTCCCGACAGCGTGACGATTGATGGCCAGAAGGTTCCGTTGGTCTATGCTTATGCCCCCGGCGAAGCCCATGACGGGGTCACCGTGAAGTTGCCGGCGCCGCTGGCTCAACGTGCTGCGGCCTCGGTCTTGGAGTGGGCAGTTCCCGGTTTGCGCGAGGCCAAGATCGAAGAGTTGCTCCGGGCGCTACCAAAGTCGCTCCGCCGCGAATTGATGCCCTTTCCGCCCAAGGTTCTGGAGATTGTTCGCGAATTTCAGCCGCAAGGTTCCTCGTTCTTTGCCGACCTCGCCCGATTCCTGACGCAGCGCTATCGGGTGCCCATCCCCGAAGACGTCTGGGGTGCCGGCACCGTGCCTGCCCATCTGAAGCTGCGGTTCGAATTGTTGGGGTCTGACCGTCGGACCCTAGTGGCCGGTCGAGATTTTCAGGAAGTCCGCGAGCTACTGCCTAAGGCGGCCCCCAAGACCGTTGGCGATCCCCCGGCCTGGCTTCAGGCAGTGCGACGCTGGGAACGTCCGGCCATGACCACATGGACCTGTGGCGACTTGCCCGAACGCATTACCATCGTAGAGGACTCGGTCTTTCCGGTCATGGCTTGGCCGGGGTTGGAGCGGGAAGGAGCGGGAGTGAATGTTCGACTGTTCCGCACTCGGGAGGCCTGCCAAACCGCCTCGTTGGTGGGGTTTGCTCGCCTCGTGGAACTCGCACTGTCCAAGGATCTGGCTTGGGTGGAGAAAGACCTTCGCGCCTTGGCTCGTTTCGATGCGGCTTATACCGCCATCGGGACGGCGTCCGAGTTGCGCGAGAGCGCCTTCCGACACCTTCTGCGCTACATTTTGCCTGCGGAATTGCCCGAGGTATTGACCCTTTCCGCCTTCGACCTAGCGGTGACTCAAAGTCGGGAGCGCATCCCTGGACTGGTTCCCAAGTTCATGGATCAGCTGGCGCTTGTTCTTCAGGCTCTTCAAATGGCCCGAAGCCGCATTGGGCTCTCGGCCCCAGCGCCTGTGGCCTCCCCCAAGACCCGGACCTTCAATGATTTGAGCCAATTGGGCTCGTTGCTGGTGGCTCCTTCGGGGGGTGGCAAACCATCGCTCCCTGCCGCCGCGGCCCGTCCGGCCACGTTGGCCGAAGAGGTAGCTTCCCTGATGCCGCCCTCCTTTCTCGACGGCGTGGAATTTGAATCGCTGCGCCATTTGCCCCGGTATCTCAAGGCATTGACTTTGCGCGCCGAGCGGGCCGCCAACAACCCGGTCAAAGACGCCGAGCGAGCCAAGGCCGTGGCGCCCTATCAGGCGGCTCTGGCGCGGTTGAGAGCGGCCCCGCCGGCGATTTCAGAAGCATCCCGTCGCATCGAGGGGTTTCGATGGCTTCTGGAAGAATTTAAGGTGTCCCTCTTTGCGCAAGAACTAGGCACCGCTGTGCCGGTGTCGCCCAAGCGATTGGACGATGCCTTGGCGGGGCTCCGGTGAGCCGGTGAGCTCCATACTTAGGTCAACGTTCATTGCCGGTCGTCCCGATGCCCTCCGCCCGTGGGCCAAAGTTTTTTGTCAACCGATCGGGAGTTGCACATCGGATGTTCTGGAGCCTATTGACGATTTGGTGTCAGGTGGCTCCCACCTGAACTCCCATCCCCTCCACCAGAACTAAATTCAGATATGCTTTTCCCAGACGTTTGTTCCCGTCTTTCTTCCGTATTCTCCCTAATTCTGCTCACAGCCGCCGTCGGTGCCCCTCAACCTGTGAGGGCTCAGTCGGTGGCCAAGAAGGCGGTCTTAGAAATCAGCGCAGGCACCAATTATACCCTGGTCCTGCCGCGAACGGTCTTCGGCAAGGAACACTTAATGTCCGCCTCGCGGATTCCGCAGTCGCTGGCTGCGACCTCGACCGGTCTCTCTGGCAAAATCGTGAAGTTTGAATTGTTCCACGATGGTGTCGATTTGTACGAGGCGACCGACGGCCTGGTGGTGACCAAGGATTTGCCGGCTCGGCGCATCCTGACGACGTTCCCGATTGTTGAGCAGGATGCTAACAAGGTGGTCATCGACTTCAACCGAGGCATGCGTCGGCTCTACACGGAAATTTGGTACGGTCAGGGGCGTGGCTTCAATCCGATGGCGCGCGATGAATCTCTAGAAATCCCGCAGTCGCGTGTGTTTCAAGCGGAGAAACTCGACAACCAACTCGTCATCCGCCAGAGCGTTCAGGTTCGGGATCGTGAGTCCATGGCCAATGTTGAGCAGCGTTTCGAGGTGCGCTACTTCTTCACGCCCTACGAGGCTGGGTCTTACAAAGGTAAGGAAGCTCCTGGCTCAGATTTGCGGTACTCGCGCTTCTTCGAGACCCAGGCTCGCCTCGAGGAGAGCACTGGCCGGCCCTCTCCGCAGATGGCCCGATTCGATATCTCTAAGCCGGTGGTCTTCCACTACAGTGCCAATACCCCGGTCGACTATGTCGAGGCGGTCAAAGATGGTATCCTATATTGGAACCGGGCCTTCGGTACCAACCTCGTCCGGGCCGAGAAGGCTCCTGCCGGTGTCACCGCTCCTGACGCCCGATACAACATCGTGCAGTGGGTTCCCTGGGACAATGCCGGCTTCGCCTACGCCGACATTCTCATC
>JAPLUH010000488.1 GCA_026397675.1 Verrucomicrobiota bacterium | reverse complement strand
CCAGCGCTTGGACGTGGGTGATGCCGTGTTAATTAGCCGCTTCGAGGTTGGGCTCGAGGAGAAACGCTCGTGGGACATCGGATTGAACGATCTGAACCAGAGCGGGACCCTCGACAACGGCGACGTGATCAAGGCCCTCCGCACGGTGGTTGGACTCGATCCGCAACCCAGCCCCGGCAGCGAGGCCAAGCGGCGGGCAGGTAGCATCAGCCTGGCTGACGCCCTGGAGTTGGCGAAGGTGCTGGTCAACACCAACGACGTAATAGCACTGGATCTGATCGATGGCCCGACGGCCACCGTGGACCAGCCGTACCGGGTGGCCGTCCGGCTGAACCGAGTGAAGGGCAGTTTGTCGGGCTTGAGCTTCGCGCTGAAGTACCCGGCCAGCCTGACCCTCACCGACAAGCAAGTGGGAGCCCTGGTTCCCAGCGATGCCTTGCCGTTCTGGAATGAAAGCGCGGGACAGGTGAGCCTGGCGGCGATCCGGTCCACGGCCTGGGCCAATGCGACGGGTGTGGCTGCGGTGCTGACCTTCGTGCCGAGCGCCGCATTCAGCGGACAAGCCGAGTGGCCACTGAAGCTCGAGCAGGTGGAAATCACCGGCAGCGGGTTTGACGTCCGCCCGGTGGACCCGGTGACCGTGGTGATCCAGAGCGGCGGTGGTGCGGTAGACAACCGTCCGCAGTTGACTCTCGAGCCCCCGAAAGCCGACGGAACGCTGGGCCTCGAAATCCGAGCCCCCCAAGGCGCCACCGTGGCCGTCGAAACTACTAGCGACTTGAGCACGTGGACCGAAGCCCAACGCGTGACGGGCCAGGGAACTGGCTCTCCGGTGAAGGTCACCCTTCAGCCTGACCCCAACGTTCAAACCAAGTTCTGGCGTGTGCGAATCAGGTGAGGTCTTTGTCTGTCGCCAGAGTCTAATCCAGCAGTTGTGCGGCTTGTCGGGGTTCAAACGCTACAATTTGTGCCATCAGATCCAGGGCCTGTCTTGAGAATGGTCGTCGACAACCCGGTGAGTTGATCCCAGTGCGTCGTTGAAACCTCCCCATAGGGTGCATTAAGGAACCGAGAAAGATTTGCTCGAGGCCGGGATACCTTTGATCGTGGCAGGGTGAAATCGAGCAGACTTTCCTTTGGGGAGCGTCTTGGAGTTCGGGCCAGTCACCGAATCTCCACGAAGTCTCCAGTCAGCCCCTTTATCGAGTTAAGCCCTCTGGATCTGGAAAGATGGGTCAAGGCGTGTCGCGACGCGGACCTTTCAAAACCCAAAGTGGGTCAAGCCACCGAGTCTAAACGGGATCTCAATGCGAGTGGCTGGGTGGGCAAGGCGGCGATCGCCCGGCACTTTGGGGTTTCGGTTCGAACCATCGAGTCTTGGTTGGTGAATGGACTGCCTCACGCGCGGCCCAGTTCACGGATGGTTCGGTTTCGGATTTCGGACTGTGAGGAGTGGTACAACCAACAATATCGGATGCAGTCGCGGCCGTCGGCCTACCGACCGCGGCGGATTCAATCGGTCTGAGGTTGAGGCGAGGCTCGCTCTATCCCACTCGTTGAACCGAGTCGGGCGTGATTTGGAAGTAACGCTTGCCGTCGGCCTCGGTGGCCAGCCCGCGGTAGGCGCTGTTGATCACTTCCGGGCTGTTGCCCGATTCGACGGCCGTGCGGGCGACATCGCCGGTCAGGGCGATTTTGTAGGTGATGCAAGAATG
>JAPLUH010000125.1 GCA_026397675.1 Verrucomicrobiota bacterium | reverse complement strand
GCTGAATCTCGGGGCTGACGATTACGTTACCAAGCCCTTTGGGATCGGTGAATTGATGGCGCGGATCGCCGCACTGTTGCGCCGTCACCGCCGGGTCACCCCCGATGTGGTGCACATCGGCTCGCTGGAGGTAGACCGTGGTGCTCGGCGGGTGAGCCGGAAGGGTGCGGAGATTGAATTGACTCCGAAGGAATACGGACTACTGGAATTCTTCACTCGCAAGTCCGGCCGGGCGCTCACGCGCGAGCAAATTCTCGATGCCGTTTGGGGAGACTCGGCCGCCGTCACCGACCGCAGCGTCGATCGCGCCGTCACCACGTTGCGTTCCAAGATTGAAGAGAATCCCAATCGTCCGAGCCTCATTCAGACCGTGCCTCAGGTGGGATATCGTTTCGAAAGCTAACACGTCGAAAGCGAACACTTCGAAGATTAATACCCGGTCCGATAAAACGCTTCGGACGTCATCAGGTGGTAACAACGGGATCCGATGCTGGGGGCGTTATGAAACTCCAAGGTCTCGTTCAAAGACTCCTGACTTCCACACTCCACCTCCACCTTCGCCACCGCCTGATTATCCTCGGGTTGGCCTTAATGGCGAGCAACGCAACTCCGGTCGGTGGCCGCCTCATGGCTGCTTCTTCAACCACCTCGCCGCTGCCAAAAATCGTCGGTGGCCACTCGGCACCCAAAGGCGCGTATCCCTGGATGAGCGCTCTAGTCCTGCGAGGGCAAACCCCGATCAAAGGGCAATTTTGCGGCGGCGCGCTCATTCATCCCCAGTGGGTGTTGTCGGCGGCACACTGCGTCGAAGACATGTCGGCCTCTTCGGTTGATGTGCTGGTGGGTGGCTATGACTTGCAGTCATCCAGCGATGGCACCCGGGTCTCGGTTTCCCAGATTATCATTCACCCCCGCTTTACCACGGTGAAGGGCGCCTTGGTCAACGACTTTGCCTTGCTCAAGCTCTCCAAACCGCTCACCGGAGTGCCAGTGCTGTCGCTGGTGGACGCGGTCGGCCAAGTTGCTCCCGGAACCCCGGTGAAGGGCATGGGATGGGGCACCACCTCGGAGGCTGGCCGGCAGTCGGCGATCTTGTTGGAGGTCGACATGAACCTCGTCAGCCTGGCCGATGCTTCCCAGGTTTATCCAGGGTTGTCACAAGCCCACCTCGCGGCCGGGGTTCCCGGAGGCGGCCGGGATACCTGCCAAGGCGACAGCGGCGGGCCACTGGTGGTCTCCGATGGTCGGGGCGGTTGGCGTCATGCCGGCACGGTGAGTTTCGGAGACGGTTGTGGTCGCGATGGTACCCCGGGCATTTACGGCAACACGATCAACTACCGGTCGTGGATCTTGCAGCAAATCGAGACCTCGGTCTCGGTAGCCACCGACGATCACGGCAACACCGCCGCCACGGCCACAGCGGTGGCGTGGAATGCACCCACGCGCGGCGTTCTAGAAACCACCAGCGACCAAGACTGGTTTCGCCTCGAAGCCAGTGGATCGGTGACACTGAACCTTGTTAGTTCCGGGACCAACGATGTCCAAGGCACCTTAATCAACGCTTCGGGAGCCGTCCTCGCCCAAGATAACAACAGCGCCGGGGCTCCTAACTTCCTCATCGTGACGAATGTGGCCGCGGGCACTTACTACCTGAAGGTTAAAGGCACGGGTTCCTCCAAGGGCGCCTACACGGTCCTGGCCAAGTGGACGGCGGCCCCAGTGACAGTCGGGGCTCCGGAAATCGGGTTGGTGGGTTTGGATTCAACACCCATCACCGACGGGGCCTTGATAGCCAAACCCACCGATGGCACCGACTTTGGGGAGGTCGATCTGAGTAACGGCTCCCGCTCAACCTCCTTCTCCGTTCGCAAC
>JAPLUH010000264.1 GCA_026397675.1 Verrucomicrobiota bacterium | reverse complement strand
CGGGCCAGAAGACAGTTCGAGGCAAAGGAACCATCCCCAGGCTTGCAACCATAGAGCGACTGAATGGAAGCCGGCTCGCTCACCGTGTCCATCAGCTCCGGCACGCTCGACTGCATTTGGAAGGCCATTTCGTACTGAGCGATGCGCGTTGAGATCTCTGGGTCATCCACTACGGCGTCGCGCTGCCGGTTGAGATCGTTGATCGTCCGCACCACTTCGTGCTGCCCTTCGCGGGTCACTCCCGGCGGGGTTCCCAGGTACATCACCGGATCGCCCTTGCCTCGCAAGTGCACCCCCTGAAACCGACTCGGCAACATGCCGGGCGCCCACTGACGCGCGGCAATCGGTTGGTTCTGGCCGCCGCGCCCAAGAGAGGTCAGCACCACGAAACCCGGCAAATTCTCTGCCTCGGAACCCAACCCATAGGTCACCCACGAACCCATGCTCGGGCGACCCGCGATTTGCGAGCCCGTGTTCATGAACATGTGGGCCGGATCGTGATTGATGGCCTCGCTCGTCATGGAACGCACCCAGCAAATCTCATCGGACACCGAGCCCAATTGGGTAAAGAGGTCGCACAGTTCGACACCGGCTTTCCCGAAACGCTTGAAGGGCAACTGCGGTCCGTAGCAAACCAACTTCTGTCCCTGGAGCTGGGCGATTTGCTTACCCTTGGTGAACGACTCGGGCATCGGCTTGCCGTGCATCTCCGCCAGCTTGGGCTTGGGATCGAAGGTTTCCAGATGCGACGGACCACCAGCCATACTCAGCCAGATCACCCGCCGTGCCTTCGCTGGAAAGTGCAATGGAGCCACCGCGCCACTTACTGTTCGGGCCGCGCTGGCCGCCTGAAGGATCCGCGGTTGGAGAATAGAACCCAGCGCCAAGGCACCCAGGCCTTGAGACGCGCGACCCAAAAACAAACGTCGGGTTTGTTGCTGCTGAAGAAACTGACGGATCTCCGTGGATGGGCTCATAGTCAGGAACGGGTGATGGTCTCGTGAAGGTTGAGGAGGGCACGGGCCACATCGGTCCAGGCTGCCCATTGAACGGGATCCAAGCCGGCCGGCGTCGGAGCCTTGCCGGTCTGGGTGAATTTCGAAGCGGCCTCCGGGTCCTTGGCGAAGGCAGTCCGCTGGGATTCGAGCAGGTGACGCAGCGCGGCCACCTCGGAGTCTTGTGGAGCGCGGGAGAGCGCCTGACGCCAGGCCCAGGTGAGTCGTGTCGCGTCGTCGCCAGAGCTTTCCCGGAGAATACGCGCAGCGAAACTTCGGGCCGCCTCGACATAACTCGGGTCATTTAAGAGCACCAGAGCTTGCTGGGGAATGTTGGAGCGGTTGCGCTCCGCGGCGCACTCCTCGCGAGTGGCCGCGTCGAAGGCCAACATGCTCGGGTGCACATAGGAACGCTGCCACCAAGTGTAGAGGCCGCGCCGATACTGATCGCCACCCGAGCTGGCGTCGTAGCCACGCTGCGGAAAGTTGAGGTTCTCCCAGTATCCGTCGGGCTGGTAAGGCCGAACGCTCGGACCACCGATTCGAGGCACCAACAGGCCGGAGACCTGCAGCGCCGAGTCCCGGACTTGTTCTGCCTCGATGCGCCAGCGTCCCTGACGGGCCAAATCTCGGTTGTCGGGATCACGAGCCAGGAACTCACGCGGAGCGCTGGAGGACTGCCGATAGGTCCGGCTGGTGACCATCAGACGGACGAGGTTTTTCACATCCCAACCGCTCTCGCGGAACTCCGCGGCCAACCAATCGAGCAATTCTGGATACCGCGGCGGTTCGCCCTGGGCACCAAAGTCGTCGATCACTTTGGAGAGGCCGGTGCCGAAGAATTGACGCCAGTAGCGATTGACCACCACCCGCGCAGTCAACGGGTTCTCGGGCGAAACCAACCAGTTGGCCAAGTCCAAGCGGTTCAGTCGCCGATCGGAGGCCGCCTGGGCGGTTGGCCGGAAGTGGGACGGGATGGCCGGTTCCATGATCTCGCCCGTTTCGATCAGCCAATTGCCACGGGGCAGCACCCGGACGGTCCGGGGCTTTTCAGAGCGCTCGGTGATGAGCGTGCGCGGAAGGGTACCCTCGAAGTCGGCACGGGCCTTGTCGGCGGCGGCCCGCTGCGTGCGGAGGTCTGCCAATTCCGGGGCGACCACCTTGAACTCGGACCACAACTTGGCCGACTGCTCGGGCGTCCGAGCGGCCGGATCCACCTTCAAACGCTCCGCCAAATCTGCGTTGGGCACCGGAACCGTGGGCGGCACGACCGCCGCTGCGTCGGTCGCCATCCCGATACGGAAACACCCCAGCGTGTGGTTTCCATGGCCGTGCTTCTGTTGCAACTCGATCTCTAAGCGCTCTCCGGAGGCCAGGCTGAGGGGCTCCTTCAGGTGCAAGCGCAACTGCGCGGGCTTGCCCGCCTCGGGCAAGATAGCCCAACCAGCGAAGGTGCCGCGGGCGTCTTGGTCGATGACCGAGGCCGCCGACCATTTGCCGTAGGGATTCTTGTCGGCCGACACCGTTTGCTCGTGACTGGCCCACACCGAATCAAAGGCAACTTCACGCGCCAGAGCACCCTCACGAACCACGCGGGCCACGACCTCCGTCAGCACGAAATTGCCATTACCGGCGCGGCCCGGACCATGAGAAGGCAGAGATTTGTCGGGCAACACGTCCACGCGCACACCGACGACCCGCTCCGGCAGTGAGGCAAATCGGACCACTGTGCTATCGGTGTCCGGATTCTTGCCTCCGATGAGCACCGAACGGTCGTCGCGAATCGTCACGGTCGCACCCCCAGTTGAATCGGCTGAAGTGGGAGCGGTCGCGGTCCACAGTGAGTCCGATCGCAGGGCGTCCAGTCGTTCCTGCCGCCAGCGTCCAAAGGCCGCCTCCAACTCCGGATGAGGTCCTTCGAAGCGCTCCTTGAGGCGCTGAGCCTCGGTCGTCCGTCGAGCCAGTTCACCGGCTTGAGGCTCGGTGGGCACGAGCATACCGTCTTCGCGCCGGCCGATGATGGCCTCCTTCACATCGGCGAAGAAGGCGCCCATCGAGTAGAAATCACGGGCCGTAATGGGATCAAACTTGTGATCATGGCACTGGGCACACCCGATGGTTTGCCCCATCCAAACCGTGCCGACGGCGCGAACCCGATCGGTGAGGTAGCGCGACTCGTAATCCTTCTCCTGCGCCCCGCCCTCCTCGGTGGTGAGCAAGAGTCGGTTGAAGCCCGAAGCCACCCGGGCCTCCATCGAGGCGTTCGGCAACAAATCGCCGGCCAGTTGTTCCCGAGTAAACTGGTCGAAGGGCTTGTTGTTGTTGAACGAGCGAATGACGTAATCGCGGTAGGGCCAGATGTTCCGCGGATTGTCGGAATGGTAGCCGACGGTGTCGGCGAAGCGCACGAGATCGAGCCAACCATTGGCCATGCGTTCCCCGTATTGAGGCGTGGACATCAGGCGATCCACCCACCGCTCATAGGCACCGGGGGCGGAGTCGGCCTCGAAGGCGTCCACCCATTCTGGGGTCGGCGGCAAGCCGGTAAGATCCAAGCTCAACCGTCGGGCCAGCGTACGGCGATCGGCCTCGGGCGCGGGCTTCAGGTTCAACGACTCCAAACGGGCTCGAACCAACCGATCGATACCACCCTCCCCCTCCGAGCCCGCCAAAACGGCCGGGCGAACGATGGGTTGATAGGCCCAATGTCCCTGATACTCGGCTCCCTCATCGATCCACCGCTGGAGCAATGCCTTTTGTTCCGGCTTCAGCGGCTTGTGCGCCTCGGGCGGCGGCATCAATTCTTCGATGTCATCACTCAGGAGACGGTGCACCAATTCACTCCCGGCGGCATCGCGCGGCAGGATCGCTTTCTTGCCCGACTTGGCTGGCTTGAGTGCCTCCTCGCGACGATCCAAACGCAGCCCCCCTTTCATCTTCTGAACATCCGGACCGTGGCACGAAAAACAGTGCTCGGAGAGGATCGGTCGGATGTCGCGATTGAACTGGACCGGACCCGCCGTGGCCGAAACCGGCGCCGCCTCAACGACCTGCGAACCACAGGCCAACGCAGCGAAAAGGACCCAGCGGGCCAGCGGCCTGAGAGTGCGAGCGTTCATGGATTGCCATGGATGCTGAACTCGCCTCACCAGATGCCAACCCTGAAAAACGCCCTTGAGCGAAGAAATCCTCTTCAGACTCCCCTGTTTCCTCTGGCTCACACGACCAAATCGTTCCGGTGAGGGTTCTTGCCCGGTTGCCAACCGGACTGAGGGAGCGACTTGTCTGCTGCGACGACGCGTTGCCTTGGTGGTTCCATTCCGCCCGATGCCCGGTTGGCTCCCGCCTGCACTGCCGCAACGGCGGCCGTCATTCTCTGGCTCACCCTCGTTTCTTGGCGAAGGCCGCAAGTTCCGGGAACGATCCGTTGATCCCATGAATCCACCTCCGCTGAAGATTCGCGCTCCTGGTTCTGTCTGAAATTCACAGCCAGCAGCAGCGGATCGGAACCAGCAATCAGGGTGATTTATCCCCGTGTATCACGCGCAGCGTGCCCGACGGTTTTTACACCCAACCCTGCCACCCAACCGCAGTCAAAAAAACAGCGCTGAGGGCGGGTTGAGCTCAATTAAGAACCCAACCTTTTCGCAAGGGACAGGCTTCTGGGGAATGCGGGGTGTCGACAGCAAATCCCTCACAAGCGGGCGAGGGGCGGAGTCTTTGCGGTCTTGGTTGGATTTCAGCATCTGAAGGGTCCAGTCTTCGGCCTGAAATCCCCTCTTTTCCCCTCTGCACCATGTCCTTCCTGTCGTTGCCAATTGGGCTTATCCGGAGCTGCCTGCTGACCCTTTCGGTTGGATTGCACCTGCATGCCACCGACTGGCCTGGTTTCCGTGGACCGGGAGGGCTCGGGATTGCCTCTGCTGACGCCCGTCCACCCATCCAGTTCTCACCCACCGCTCATGTCGCCTGGCGGATCGACTGTCCTGCGGGCAATTCTTCTCCCATCGTCGTCGGAAACTCCGTCTTCCTCACCGCTGCGAGCGATCGCCGTCTCTCACTCCGTTGCCTGGACTTGGCGACCGGTCAAACCCGCTGGCAACGGGACATGGATGTCCCACGCACCGAAGAGGTCCACCGCACCGTGGGCAGCCCGGCCTCGGCCACACCGGTCTCCGACGGACACCGCGTGTTCGTCCATTTCGGATCCATGGGCATGGCGGGTTTCACCCTCGATGGACGCGAACTATGGCGTCATCCACTGCCCATTACGGAAACGGAGTACGGAGCCAGTTCATCTCCTGTTCTCGCCGGCGGACTGCTCATCCAACTCATCGACCAAGACAGTCACTCGTACTTGATTGCCCTGAAGACGGAAGACGGCTCTCTGGCGTGGCGCTTAGAACGACCGGATATGCGACGAGGCTTCGGCACTCCGGTGCTGTGGCCCCATCACGGACGCAAGGATTTGGTGGTCCCGGGAACCATTTTTCTGACGGGACTCGACCCCGCCACCGGTGCGGAGCGCTGGCGCATTCCCGGCCTCGCCCGCATCACCTGCACTTCACCCGTTTTCGAAGGCGACCGACTGGTCGTTGCCAGTTGGACCACCGGGGGTGATCGAGGTGCCGACCGCATCGAACTCCCCGCGTTTGATGACGTGCTCAAGACTGCCGACCGAGACGCGGACGGGCGATTGTCGCTGGCCGAGTTGCCTGCCGGTGCCGCTCAGGAGCGCCGAAAACATCTCGACGGCAACCGCGACGGGTTCGTGGACCGAAGCGAGTGGGAATCGATGGCGGCCATTTTCGCCCGGGTCGAGAATCAGGCTTTTGCCGTTGAACCCGACACCGACGGAACCCTCCGGGAGACCGGTGTCCGCTGGCGTTTCAAGCGTGGCCTTCCCTATGTCGCATCCCCGCTCATCCATGAGCAGCGGGTCCACCTCATTAAAAACGGCGGCTTTGTCACCTGCCTCGACGCCCGCACCGGACGCCCCCATTACCAAGAGGAACGGCTCGGGGGCGGCGGCGACTACTACGCCAGTCCGATCCTTGCTGGAGGGCATCTTTATTTCGCCTCCCAGCGCGGCGTCATCACAGTCCTCCGTGATAGCGCCGATTTCCAGGTTGTCGCCTCCAACGACCTGGGTGAATTTATCCACGCCTCACCGGTCCCCGTCGGCAACCAGTTGCTCGTGCGAACTGCGTCCCATTTGTACGCATTCCGTTGAACGCGGAACGTCGGTAATAAGCACCTCCCCAGACTCGCTCAACCGGGTCGCCAGGATTGTGTGTTTGAGCGTTCCATCGCGGCGACCGTTCGGAACCAACACGATACGGTGATCCTGAAATCGAAATAAGGCTCGTGACTCCGGCCAGACCTCACCTCACCTCTCGCCTCGATGGAAAACCTCAGGCAACCTCCCTTCCATGATCTCCCGTTCTTGGTTAGGCCGCTGGCTGGCCTTCTGTGTCCCTGCGATGATTTCTGCCGCTGTGTGGACTCAGGCCGAAGAATATCCGTTGGGTCCGGACTCGCAGTTCAACCCCTCGGTGCCCCACGGCACGGTGACCAAACACACCTTCACAACAACCACCACTAGTCTCCTCCCCGGCACGCATCGGGACTACTGGGTTTATGTGCCCCGGCAGTATTCGCCTACGAAACCGCCCTGCTTGATGGTCTTCCAGGACGGCGGTGGCTACGTGTCTACCAATGGCTCCTTTCGAGCCCCCATCGTCTTCGACAACCTCATCGCCCGCGGCGAGATGCCGGTGACCATCGGAGTATTCATTAACCCCGGAGTCTTGCCCTCCGCGCAGGGAACCAACGCCCTGCCCCGCTACAATCGCAGCTACGAATACGACGGCCTCGGCGATCGCTACGCGCGCTTCCTTGCCGAGGAATTCCTGCCAGAAGTCCGCAAGTCGATCCACTTCACCGACGACCCCAATGGCCGTGCCATTGCCGGCGCCTCCAGTGGAGCCATTGCCGCCTTCACCGCCGCTTGGGAACGCCCCGACCTGTTTCGGCGGGTCTTCAGCACCATCGGCACCTACGTCGGACTGCGAGGTGGCAACGCCTATCCCATCCTCATTCGCAAAACCGAGCCCAAGCCTCTGCGCGTCTTCCTGCAGGACGGCTCTAATGATCAGAACATTTATGGTGGCAACTGGTGGATCGCCAACCTCGACATGCACAGCGCCCTCGAGTTCTCCGGCTACGAACTTGAGAAGGCCTGGGGCACCGGAGGTCACGACAGCAAACAGGCCGGAAGCGTCTTCCCGGACGCACTCCGTTGGCTGTGGAAAGACTACCCTACGCCGGTGAACGCCGGCCACGGCTCGAGACAACCGCTGGTCCGGGAAGTCCTGAGCGCCGGCGAAGCGTGGTCTCCGGTCGCTACCGGTCTCGTCCGACAGATTTGGGCCGACGAGAACGGGGCCGTCATTGCTCAAACACCGCAAGGACTCCAGCGACTGGAAGACTTCCACGGAGTTCCATTGAGTGGAGCCGAAACGCGACGGCTGAAGCCCCACTTCTCGACCCTCACCGCCGCCTTCGTGACTCGACAGGACGGACACGCCTACCGCCTCGACTCCGCAACGCGCAAAGTGTCTCACCAACCTCCCTCCGGTCGCCTTCAACACCACACCCTCACCGGATTCGAGATGCCGACGGCCCTCTGCCTATCCCCTGACCAAACCCTGCTCTACGTCGCCGACCGACGACACCAACTCATCACCAGTTTTCAGGTCGGCCGCGACGGAGTTCCCACCCTCGAGCAACCCTACTTCCACCTCCACCTGCCCGACGACGCCGACGGCGCTGGCGTGGGTGGCCTGTGCGTCGACACCGCGGGCCGCCTCTACGCCGCCACCCCGATGGGAATCCAAGTTTTCGACCAAGCCGGACGGGTCAATGGAATCATCGCTCCTCCCCAGCGGATTTCGAAGATTGAAGGTCTGACCTTTGGCGGACCCACCCGCAACCAGTTGTACTTGTTGGCCGACGGGCGCGTCTGGCGGCGGAAAGTACAGACCCGCGGAGTGTTCCCTGCTACAGCGCCCATTTTGCCGCCCTCGCCCCGTCTCTGACCCGATCCACGAAGCACTCACTTCCAAGGTCGCCCGACCACAGAACCGCCCGGACCGTCGTCTGGAAAGCCTCTCCGTGGGGTACTCTCCTTGGTTTTAAGGCACCTTCCGCGCACCCAGCCGCAGCCGCAGCGGGAGCGGGCCGGAGCGAGCAATGGAACGTCCACCACCTACCCACATCGCGCCTTCAGCGCGAAAGCTACCCCTCTCCCCACGTTCCCTGGGAGCGCAGGCCCGATCCCGCGAAGCTGGCCCGTTAGAAACAGTTTGGACTGGCACCTTTTGTGTAAATAGGTGGGACCGACCCCATGGTAAAGTGTTTAGCGTTGCGTTGACCGTACGAAAAGCTTCGCGGTGAGCGGACCGAGTCTGCTAGGCTCTGTTCCTGCGAATGAGTACGAAACTGTTTTCTGAACTCGGTCTGTCTGAAGAGATTCTCAAGGCCGTCCAACGGCTGGGATTCGAACAGGCATCCCCCATCCAGGCCGAGGCCATCCCGGTGCTGATGACGGGCAAGGACATCGTCGGGCAATCCCAGACGGGTTCAGGGAAGACCGCGGCCTTTGCGATCCCCGCCATCGAACGGATGGACCCGAAGGCGACCGGTCCTCAAGTGCTAATCCTCTGCCCCACCCGCGAATTGGCCATCCAGGTCAGCGAAGAGGTGCACAAATTGGCGTTCTTCAAGCGGGGCGTAAAACCCCTGCCCATCTACGGCGGCCAGAGCTACGAACGGCAATTCTCCGGACTGCGCGCCGGGGCCAATGTCATCATCGGCACTCCAGGTCGCGTCATCGACCACATCGACCGCAAGACCCTGCAACTCGGCGGTATTAAGACCGTCATCCTCGATGAAGCCGATGAGATGCTGAACATGGGCTTCCGCGACGATATCGAGAAGATCCTCTCGTCGACCCCCCCGGAGCGGCAAACGGTGATGTTCTCGGCGACCGTGCCGCGGCCCATCGAAGAACTCATTGCCCGCTACACCCGCCAACCGGTGCGGGTCCGCATCGAGACCAAAGCTCTCACCGTGCCGACCGTCGAGCAGGTGTATTTCGAAGTCGATCGCCGCTGGAAGTTTGAGGCCCTGACCCGGCTCATCGACCTGCACGACGTGACACTGGCCATCGTCTTCGCCAACACCCAACGGGTGGTGAATGAGCTGACCGAGCAACTCATGGGCGCGGGCTACACCGCCGACTGCATCCACGGCGGTATGCCCCAAGCATCCCGCGACCGAGTCATGAGCAAGTTTCGCTCGGGCGGCCTGCGCTTCTTGGTAGCCACCGATGTGGCGGCCCGCGGTATTGATGTCGACGACATCCAGGTGGTATTCAATTTCGATCTCCCCTACGACGCGGAAGACTACGTTCACCGCATCGGGCGCACAGGACGCGCCGGACGCAGCGGAATTGGTATTTCCTTCGCCAGTGGCCGAGAGGTGTTCGTCATTCGAGACATCGAGCGCTTCACCCGCCAGCGCATACGCCGCGGTGAAATCCCCAGCACGAACGAAATCGAGGACGCGCGCCGCGATCAGTTCCTCAAGAGTCTCCGCGAAACGCTGCAGGCGGGTGATTTCCGCCATTATGATCACGTGATCGAGGCGCTGCTGGAGGAAGGTTTCGATTCTTTGGATGTCACCAGTGCCGCCATCCACCGACTCATCAGCAAGCCCAGCGACGAGTCCTCCAAGGCAGCCAAGCCAGCCAAGGCTCCAAAGACATTAGCAGGAGCACCTCCGACTGCGGCGTCCCCAGCAGCGGTTGTCCCGCCGGTCGCCGGCGCGCCAGCCAGCCCCCGCCCCGCCCTACCCAGTGCCCCAGCCAAGGCACCAGCGTTGGCTCCCAAGGCAACTCATACAGCCAGCTTCGAGGCGCATCTTCCCCGCAAGTTCGAACCCCGTGCGGTGGAGCCCGTGCGGGTCGATCGTGCCAAACACGAGTTGCCCCGAGCCCTCAAGACCACGCCGCCCGTGCCGGTTCCCTTCGTTCCGCCCGCGGTCCCGAAGACCAGTGCGGTCATTCCCATCGCGGCGCCGGCTTCCCCGAAACCCCGGACACCGAAGCCGGCGGCCTTGGCACCCACGGCCCCCGCTCCGACTTCAGACACTGCGTCCTCAACCGACGCAATGGCCGTGACGCCTCCGCTGCCTAAGGCGCCGAAAGCCCCCCCGGCACCGAGCATTCCGCGTCCCAATGAGGCTGAGGCAGTTGACTCCAAGTCTCCGGCTGTTGAGGCGACGGTGGGCGCCACCCGCCTGTGGATTAGCACCGGTGAGGAAAATGGAACCACCGTCGAAGCCCTGCGCGATTTCATCTTGGGGACCACTGGTGAGCCGGCCACCTCATTGGGCCGCATCGATATCCGCGAGCGGCACAGCTTTGTGGATGTCCCGGGCGACCGGGCAGCCTCCTTCGTCTCGCGCCTCAAGCGCGCAGAGTTCGGCGGCAAACGCGTCAAAGCCAAAGTAGCCTGAGCAGTTCTTCACCTTCGCTTCGGCGAAGGTTTTTTCTAGGGCGTTGCCTGTAAACCGCAGGCAACGCTCCCACGGACGGCCTGAGTGCAGTTGTACTTCACAGGCCGAGCCGAACTCCTCCGGGCTTGGGGGACTCCTGCTCCTCCCGTAGCCTTCGGGAAATGAACGTCACGCTTCGCGGCCGGCGCCAGCATCACCGCACGGTCTCCTTCGACGCATTAGCCAATGCCGTAGTGCTCATCGAGCAACGCCTGCTCCCTCATGACTTCCGGTTAGTGAAGACCCGCGACTACCGGGAAACCGCCGAGGCCATCACCACCATGGTAGTCCGGGGTGCCGGAGCCATTGGAGCGACAGCCGCCTACGGCCTCGCTCAAGGTGCTCGCGCCTTTCGGGGGCAGCGACTGGACCGTTTCGAAGCACACATCGAAACGGTGTACCAAACACTCAAGGAAGCGCGACCCACGGCTGTGGATCCGGTCAATGCCATGAATGCCATCCGTGAGGAGATGTCCATCGGCGAAACGGTCTCTGAGCGCCAAGACATCGCATTTGCTGCAGCTTCCCGATTTGCGGAAGAAGACGTCGAGCATTGCCGCGCATTGGGCGAACACGGAGCGTCCCTCATCCGGGAGGGCATGAGGGTGTTGACTCACTGCAACGCCGGGTGGTTAGCCTTCGTCGATATCGGCACGGCCACAGCCCCGATGTATGCGGCCCAGGCTGCCGGCCGAAAGTTTCATGTCTACTGCGACGAGACCCGTCCGCGGTGCCAGGGGGCCTCGCTCACCGCTTGGGAACTCGCTCAGCAGGGCATCAGCCACCAGATCATCGCTGACTCGGCCGCCGGATTTCTCATGAGCCGGGGCGAGATCGACTTGGTGATCGTGGGCAGCGACCGGGTGTTGGGGAAGACCGGTGAGGTCGCCAACAAGATCGGCACCTACACCAAGGCCGTATTGGCGCACCGCCATGGCATTCCCTTCTACGTGGCCATCCCGCTCTCCACCATCGACTGGGAACTGGGTTCTGGGCTGGAGATCCCTATCGAAGACCGATCGGGCGATGAAGTGCTGGGAGCATGGGGAGTTCTTCCGGGCAAGGGCGGTAAGCCTGGCAAACGGGCCTATGTGCGTATCGCAAACCCCACCAGCACGGCCCGCAACCCCGGCTTCGACGTGACCCCCCCGGAGTTGATCACCGGGATTATCACTCCCCACGGCATCCTCAAGCCGAAGGCCTTGAGCAAGCTGCGCGGAACGTGACCCCCCCGGAGTTGATCACCGGGATTATCACTCCCCACGGCATCCTCAAGCCGAAGGCCTTGAGCAAGCTGCGCGGAAAGCGCTGAACACCCCCTGCGAGCGCAGGACCGGTCCCGCGGAGCACCCCAAATACGCCCAGCGGAGCGGGATCGGGCCGGAGCGAGCCTTGGAAGCGATCACCAAAGCCCCTCGCGCACAGCGCGAAAACCCCTTCCTTCCCCGAGCTTCCTCAGCGAGCGTAGGCCCGATCCCGCGGAGCACCCCAAATACGCCCAGCGGAGCGGGATCGGTCCGTAGCGAGCATTGAAGGCGATCACCAAAGCCCCTCGCGCAAAGCGCGAAAACCCCTTCCTCCCCCGAGCCTTCCTGCGAGCGCAGGACCGGTCCCACGGAGCACCCACCCAGCGTCCCTCGAAGGCTTACGGTTTAACGAATCGGTAGAAGCTCGTGCTCGCCGTCGCCGGCAGCGCAACCTTCAGAACGGTGGTCGCACCTGCGGTGGTGAGCGGCTTCTGCACAGTGGGCACCGGCAACCACGGCCCATTGGCGGAAACGCTTTGTTCGAGAATGTACTGGGCACCAAAGGGCCCTACGAAGTGCAGCTCGAAATCACCCCCAGAAGACTGAACCAACGTCAGCTTGGCCGCGCCGGCCGGAGAATCGATCACCACGATATTGAAGTCTTGGGACACCGAGACAATTCCGTCGCTCACACGGACGGTCACCCGGTTCGTGCTCGGACCTTGCGCCTCGGTCGGTTTCCACGAAAGCACACCATTGGTGGCCACCTTCAGACCGGTCGGCCCCTGCTCCAGAGTGTATCTCAAGGTCTGAACCGGCAGATCGGGGTCGGTGGCCTTCAAGGTGAAGGTCAACAGCAACCCCTCGCTGACTCGGCGGGTGCCGGGGTTGGTCCAGACCGGCGGCTGATTGCGCTCAACCACGATGATGTCGAACTCTTGGGAAATATTGGCCACGCCATCGGTGACCCCAATTCGAACCCGATTGGTGCTCGGGCCCTGGGCTTCGGTCGGCGTCCAAGACACCGCTCCGTTGGTCGTTACCACGAGTCCTGTCGGACCATTGACCAAACGATAGATTAACTTCTGAGCCGGAAGGTCGCTGTCCGTGGCCTGCACAGTGAAGGTCAGAGGTGATCCCTCGCCCACGCGCCGCGTCGTGATGAATGTGACCCACACCGGCAAACGATTGGACTCCAAGACGACCACGTCGAATTCCTGGGGCACGGACACCACACCGTCGCTCACGCTCACGCTCACACGGTTCGTGCTCGGACCTTGCGCCTCGGTCGGTTGCCAACTCATCACACCGTTGGTGTTCACTGTGAGCCCCTCCGGTCCGCTGACCAACGTGAACTTCAACGGCTGAACGGGCAGATCGGCATCGCTGGCGTTCAATGCGTAGGTCAACTGCAACCCCTCGGTGATCCGTCGGGTGCCGGGGTTGGTCCAGACGGGCGGTTGGTTGCGCTCAACCACGATGATGTCGAACTCCTGAGAAATATTGGCCACGCCATCGGTCACTCCAATTCGAACTCGATTGGTGCTCGGGCCCTGGGCTTCGGTCGGCGTCCAAGACACCACTCCGTTGGTCGTTACCACGAGTCCTGTCGGACCATTGACCAAACGATAGGTCAACCTCTGTGCCGGAAGGTCGCTGTCCGTGGCCTGCACAGTGAAGGTCAGAGGCGATCCCTCGCCCACACGCCGTGTCGTGATGAACGTCACCCACACCGGCAGTCGGTTGGACTCCAAGACGACCACGTCGAATTCCTGCGGCACGGACACCACACCGTCGCTCACACTCACGGTCACCCGGTTGGTGCTCGGACCCTGTGCCTCGGTCGGTTGCCAACTCATCACACCGTTGGTGTTCACAGTGAGCCCCTCCGGACCGCTGACCAACGTGTAGCTCAACATCTGAACCGGCAGATCGGCGTCGCTGGCGTTCAATGCGTAGGTCAACTGCAACCCTTCGATGACACGGCGGGTGCCGGGGTTGATCCAGACCGGCGGCTGATTGCGCTCCGCCACAATGATCACGAACTGGAGGGTGGACGATATCGCCCCGTCACTCGCAAAAACCAGTACGAGGTTGGTGCTGGGCCCCTGAGCCTCAGAAGGAATCCAAGTCACCACACCATTGGTGCTCACGGTGAGCCCCACCGGGCCCTCCACCAGACCGTAGGTGATGGGCTGGGGGATAGGATCTGGATCGGTCGCCTTGAGGTTGAAGGTGAGGCGCAGCCCTTCAGTGACCCGGCGGGTTGCTACGGGAGTCCAAACCGGCGAACGGTTCAGGCTCGCACGAATGCGGAAACGGACTCCCGTCGACGGCAGACGGACTCGCAAGTACCAGTCGCGGCCCAGCAAGGGCAAATCACGTCCGGCCAAGACCGTCACCCGCTCCGACAGCGTGCCGGGCTGAGTATTAGCAAAGGAGACCGGCGACAAGGGCAGCGGCTCATCCGGGCTCACGGTCATATCGGCCTCTCCGGTCAACTGATCGAGTTCAAAGGTGATCGCGGAGACATCGCCCGGGTTCCGGTAAATAAACTCCAGATCGACCGGCCCGTTGGTGGCCACGGCCTCGAACCAAATCTCATTGGTGAGCGTCTGGAAGACCGCATCCCGAAGTCGGAGTTCGGCCGAGATGGTGTAGGGGGTGGGCAAACCATCCACGCTGGTGACTGAGAAATACCAACGACCGCCCGCCAAAGCCACGGGCGTCGAATTGGTCGTCACCAAGAGGTCCTCGTCCCCGGAATTGGCTTTGTCACTCTGGTACTCGAAGTTGGTGGCCGTCGGCACGGGCAATCGGCTGCGCGTACTCAAGACCAGGTCCTCGGTGGCCCCACGGGTCCGCACCCGCAATGCGGATACGTCTGTCGGCAAGGTGACGTAATAGAAGTCCTCGTCGGTCCCCGGATGGCTGGCTGTGATGGATTGACCCGGCTTCAACTCTTGGATTCGACCGCGTTGCTCGATGGCGGAAATAGTATAGGACGCCCCAGGAATGCCCGAGGTGTTGGTCACCGCCAAATACCACAGACCCGGAGCCAAGGGCACCGGTTGACTGTCCAAGTGAATAACCAGTGTCTCGTTGTTGGTCCCCGGCGTGGCGGAAGCGTAGTCATACTGGCCAACACCCGGCAGCTGGGGAGCCCGAATGGCGTACAAATCCACATCTCCCGTCGCGCCCGACACCGTGAAGGTAACCCCCAAGACGTTGCTAGCGGGCACTTGATAAGAATAATACTCCTGCAAAATGGGAGCGGTATTGGTGACCCGAATGGCGACGCGGTTGGTCAGCGGGGTGATACGGACACCGAAGTCCGCTTGGATGGAAAACTCATTGGAGGAGGTCCCACCAGCGCCCCGCACCGCCAAATAATAGCGCTGCCCACGCGGAAGCAACGGCGGAAGATTAATGTCGAGAGTGCTCGCAGAGAAGCGACCTGCCGGCAGGCCGGAAACCACCGTCACCGTGTCGGACTCCGTAGGATCTGGCAATCCAGAGGCGCTGTAGAGCATCGAGAGCAAACCGCCCGAAAGATTGATCAACGTGTTGGTGGCCCGTTCGGCTTCCAGCGGAACATCGACCACAAAGTAGCGAATGTCCTCACCCACAATGTTGGTGGTGAAGGCGATGCCATTGGTCAACCGGAAGGTCGGCGGATTGGTAGGCATGAAGGTGAAGCGCAACTGCCAGTCCAGCAGGAGGCCCGCTTCACCACCCCGAGCATCGGTCGTCTGCAATTCCCACAACCCGGTGCCGGGCTGACCCATGAGTGGGCGCAGGGGTTCTTCCGGTTGATAAACCAGCGGAGAGCCATCTTGATCGAGCCAGACTTGCCCAATCTCTAAACCCGACGGGAAGTTGGTGGCAGAGGCCGGGGGCGAGGTTGCCACGAATCCAACGGCGGTGCGTGAGGACTTGGCGACAAAAGAAGTGGTGTTGGTGACCCAGTCCGGCGTGCTGTCCACCCGCAAATTGAATCCGCCATCGACCCAGACTTGGGCATTCACCGCGGTCTTGGCAGCGGGAGATTTTCGGCTGGTGAAGGCCAATCGATAAGCCTGACCGATGTTGAGGTCGAACTGACGTTCCACCACAGCATTGCGGAGGTCGAGCACCTGGCCTTCTTTGCCACCGACCAAGACCGAAACCTTGTTGGTCATCACGATCCATCCTTCAAGGCTGTTGGTCCCCGCTGCGAAATCCCCAATGGTGACCGTCTCCCAATCATTGGAGTACAGCACCTGCGGCACAATCCGACTCAAGTACGGAGGCTGAGCAAACTTGATCGGCGTGTAGACCCCATTGGTGCTATCACCGAAGATCGCAAACGCCCGATTGGTGATAACACCCCCGGACGGGAACACGCCCGCGCGGGTACTCAACATCACTGGGTTGCCTGCCTCATCCTGGAAGATGGCACTCAGCGATCCCGGACCATTGCCCCAGGGAGCCGATTGACCAATAAACAAGACCGGCCCAGTGCGCTTTTTGGCCGCATCGTACCACCCGCCCACCACCAGACGTTCGTTGCCTGCAACTGGTTTGATCCATCCTTCCAGAGTAATCCCCGGAAGATTGCCAATTTCCCGAATGCGGGAGTCGGTGGAGATGGCTCCGGTGCCGGTGCCTGGCTGGCGCATACCAAAATTCATCTGACCCGCCACGGTGGTGCCCACACTGCTAATGGTCTGACCAGCAATGGTGTCCAAA
>JAPLUH010000482.1 GCA_026397675.1 Verrucomicrobiota bacterium | reverse complement strand
GAAACCGAAGACACCGCGCGAAAGCTGCGACCGCTCAGAGTGAGAGTTTCGCCAACCCGAGCCCGAGACGTGAAGGCCGTGACCCCGGGAGCGAGGTAGAAGTAACCACTCGTCACCGTCGCTCCGGCATTGTTGGTCACGGTGATGGGGCCCGTCATGGCTCCGGGCGGCACCACCACCGAGACGGAACCTTCCGTCACGGTGTCCCAACCAGCCCGTATGCCGTCAAAGAAAACGCCCAAGCGGTAGTTGGGATCCCCGGGATCCAGAAAGTTGTAACCAGTGAGCGCCACGGAGTCTCCGGGCGCACCACGCAGTTTATCGGC
The DNA here is from genome assembly GCA_026397675.1 of Verrucomicrobiota bacterium. Classification (GTDB taxonomy): domain Bacteria; phylum Verrucomicrobiota; class Verrucomicrobiia; order Limisphaerales; family UBA9464; genus SXXZ01. The sequence goes on along the minus strand of JAPLUH010000482.1, from coordinate 9,803 downwards.
TTCGGTGAAGGCCCCATTGCGGGCGAACCGCTGCACCACCGGCGGCAACTGAAAATTCCAAGGTGTCTGAGTTTGACCGAACGCATTCTCAACAAAGATCGGTCCAATGGTGGCACCCAGGGGCACCCGCACCGAGATTTGATAATACCCTAAACCCAGAGATCGGATCGATTCCACGGTCGCCGGGGTGAAATTGAAAGTAACAGCGGTCAGGGGAGGGTTGAGGAAATTGAGCCCGGTGATCGCGATGAGCGCCCCAGGCTGAGCACGGTTGGTGGAGATGGCCGTCAATTGTGGAGCCCCCTGCCCCAGCAGAACGAGGGCACCCCATCCGCACCAGGCCCAAAGGAGGACCATCCAAGAACAGCATCGATTCATGACTGATGAGTGTGTCCGTCGTCTGTCGCAAAACAGATATCACTGACGACGACAACGACGACGGGCTGATCTTCACCGGCAGACGTCAAAATTCACACCCTGAATCCGGGATCATGGGCATAAAGACCTTACCTCCCTGATCCCTTGAATAAGGAGTCATTGATGACGTCTCACACCCACAACCGTGAATACTCAGACCCCTGACGGCAGCCTTCCTTGCGAAGGTATCCCGTCCCGGCCGGCAAGACTTCTCCGTTGGTCCCCCCCGGGATTCCCAGTCATCTGGGTTCAGTCACGTTCCTAGTTTTCCCTACAACCCCAAGAACGAACCTCCATCGGGAGGCTCGCGACCCTTGGATCGACTTTTCCCTCGAAATACCTGTCTCTAACCGTTCTGAACACAATGAATGCCTCGTTCATGCGTCCATCCCGCAACACCCTTGGGCTGATCTTGCTCTGTTTGGGAACTGCCGTTGGGTGCGACACCGGGTCGAAGACCGTCGTCCACACCGCACCGCCAGCGCCGACTGTGAGGACTGTGGTCGTCCAAGCCCCCTCGGTTCCGGCAGCCTTGGGCAACCGATCCACTCCCGTGGTGGATTCAGCAATCTCATCGACCCCGAGTCTGAGTTCGATCCCAACGGCACCGCCTCCGCAACCCCTTCCTGCCACGGCAGCCCAACCGCCAGCCCCGATAGACCCCTCGGCCTCGGTGGCAGTTTTGGTTCCGCCGCCCCTGCCCGGCCCAGTGGCCGATGTGGTGCAACTCACCCGTGGTGGACTCGACGAAGGCGTGGTCAGTGAATATATCTCCAACATCCAGGAACCGTTCGCTCTCGGTGCCAGCCAGATCGTCTATCTGAATGATCTAGGGGTATCCTCCAATATCATCCATGTACTGATGCGCAAGGCGGTCGCGATCCGACCAGAAAGCCCAGCACCCGCCCCTCCGAGCGCCTCAGCACCCGCGGTTGCCCAGTCGATCCCCACGAACCTAGCCCCGCCGCCGGTGGCTCCGACGGGGATCCCTACCACCACCTTCGAAGGCACGCCGCCGCCACCACCCTCCTCGACCATTGTTGTCCCTGCACCGGCAGCCCAAACCGTTGTCAACCAGCAGGTCTTCTATCAATCCCTCTCCCCCTATGGCAGTTGGATGGAAGTCCCTGGCTACGGATGGTGCTGGCGCCCGTCGGCCTCGGTGGCCAACCCGACATGGCAACCCTACTGCGACGGTGGCTCGTGGCTGTGGACCGATGCCGGTTGGTATTGGAACTCGACCTACACTTGGGGCTGGGCTCCGTATCATTATGGCCGCTGGCATCAGCATTCCCGCTTCGGTTGGGTGTGGAATCCAGGTTATGACTGGGCACCGGCCTGGGTCGCTTGGCGCAGCTCCTCGAGCTATTGCGGCTGGGCTCCGCTGCCTCCGGAATGCCGATGGAGCGCCAACGTGGGTTTCTCTTGGGTCAACGGCCACACGGCCGTCAGCATCGGGTTTGGTATCGGCACAGGAGCCTGGTATGCAACGACCTGGGACCGTTTCGGTGATGCGCACCTTTATCATCATCGACTACCGCGGCATCAAGCCGAGCGTTTCGTCCGGGAGAGCAACGTCCAGGTGGCCAGTGGCCAAGGCGTGAACATCCGGGGCAACAACAACACGGTGATCATCAACAACGGAATTTCCCGCGAGGAAGTCCAGAAGCACAGTCGCGAGGAGATCCGGCGCACGGAACTCCGCGACGTCAACAGCCCGGCGGCCGCTCAATCCTTCGCCAACTCGCGGCCCAACCCCTCAGGGGGCCGGCCCGCCGAGGTGGCCGTGTATCGCCCGGCGGTGCCGACTCATGCTTCACGCCCGCCGGAATCGGTCCTTAAGCGACCGGAAGTTTCGCGATTGGCTCCCGCACCAAACTCCGGCGGCCTGCCAGATCGCATCGGCATCACACCGCCGAATTCTCGACCGCTGATGGTTCCATCAGCCGGTGGCTCGCTGAGCCCCAACCGGCCGGCCAATATTCCGTCAGCCAACGTGGCGCCCTCCTCGTCTCCCGGCCGGCCCGCTCCCATTCCAACGAGTGCTCCGACGGAACGATTAACGCAGACGCTACCTCCCACGACACGTCCCGGCAGTGGAGCCGGCGTCCCCACCGCCGTGGCCCCGAAAAATTTGGGTAACCCGTCCACCACGCCCACCCCCAGCGCAACCCCTTCGCGCCCGCCCGAATCCCGCAGCGCGCCTATTCCCCGTGTAGGGCCGACGGAGCCCGCCTCGCCCCTCGGCGCGCCGAGCCCGGGGTCCGCTTCCCGAATCCCGACCGCCAGATCCGGGTCTGGATTTGAACCCGAGTCCCGCCCCACTCCAGTGACAACCTCACGCCCGGCGGTCATCCCGGCGAACCCGACGCCCTCAGGGCAATCGGCCCCCTCGCAGTCTGCGGCTCCGGTTTCGCGCCCTATCGTCATTCCGAATGCGAGTGCCCCTTCCCGGCCTATGGCAAATCCCTCGGCGGCCCCGGCCCCCTCGACGCCCTCGGCACCGCCGGTTTCACGTCAGGAGTCCTTCCGACCTACTGCGCCTGCGCCCTCAGCGAGCTTTCCCCCCAATGTGCAGACGCGCCCGGCACCCACCGCATCGCAGTTCGCTCCGGCCCCGGCTCCCGCCCCCAATATTGCTCCAGGACCGCGACCGGCGCCAAGCCAGGCTCCTTCGTTCCAACCCTCTCCTAGGCCTGCACCGTCAGCAGCCCCGGGCTCAGCTCCCTCGGGGCGGCCAGGTCAACGTGGACCCATAGAACGGTAACCCCTACCGACACACGGATCACCTCTGACCATGAGCACCGCGATCCTCTTGCGAATCCTATTGTCGGGATGGTTTCTCACTATTCCAGGTCTGTTGATGGCCCAAGGTTCCATCAAGCCCAAGAGCTCCGGAACCAGTGGTCGCGTGCTCTTCGAGACCGGCTTTGAGCGATTTGAGGGTTACGATCCGACCTTCGATTTAGTGGATTCGCTGGGACGCGGCCAGAACGGCTGGATGGCGGTGGGCCATGGCGGCAACGGCGTGCTCACCAACCGAGTCGATGGTTTCACGGGGCAGTACGCTTACATGGGTTATCAGGGGCCCACGAATCAAAGTTTTAGCGTAAACCTCTTCCGCCCCATCCAGTTGGTCCCCGACACCAACACGCTGCCCGTGGTGGTGTTCCAGGCCACCTTCAGCATTCGAGATGATTCCCCATCGGGAGCCGCAGCCGACGACTTTCGTTGGAGTGTCTATACACCGAACGACCAACGTCTATTCACCCTCGACTACCATGGTCCCGACCAGTCGATCAATTACGCCCTCGATGACGGGAAGGGCTTCATCGGCACGGGCTACCAGTTCGAATACGACGTCGTATACCAACTAGAGATCTCCATGAGCTTCGGGCGAAACCGGTTGTCGGCCTCGCTCAATGGCACCCCGGTGGTTTATGAACTCCCACTAAGCACCCGAATCCAACGCCCCTCGTTAGGCAGCGTGGATGTCGTCTGGGCTGCCAATCCCAAGGGCACCTGGAACGACAACTACATGCTTTTCGACGATTATCGCATCACCGCCTACCCACCGAACGCGGTCGCCCCGCTGATGGAAATGGCCGGGTTGGATGCACTCGGCAACGCCCAACTGAAGGTCTGGGGCGAGCCCGCGGTCCGCTACCGGATCCAGTCGAGCAACGATCTACAAACCTGGATCGACCGCGATATCGTAGTTTCCACGGCTCCAGATGGCCTGGCGACCTGGACCGATACCCAGCCCACCGTCACTCGCTACTACCAGGCCGTTGCGTTGCCCTGAAGGCGGATCGGATCGGATCGGTCGAGCCGCAACCGGAGGTCTCCCAACGCGTCCCACACCTCCAAGCGGTCTTCCCAGCAGCGTAATTCGAGGGCGCCGATGCGTTCGGTCCACAGTGTGAGACCCGGTCGTCCGCGGAGCCTTCGTCGCAAGGCTACTGGACTCCGTTCGGTGGCGGGCCTATCTCCCGTCGCCACCACCAGCAACCGTGGATTTACCTGTGCTAGAAGCGCCTCGGACGCCGCCTCACCTGAGGCAGGGATGCCCGTAATGAGAACATCCGCTGCCAGTGAAGCGCCCTCGCGCCGAATCAAGGCCTTTTGACCGTCAGGCCCCAGGTCTGGAGCCAACAAAATCCTCCAACCGGCTGCCTCCATCGAAAGAACTAACGCACCATCGTCTGCCCGCGAGAAAGAATCTGAGTCGTCCGGATGGAGCACCGTCATCCCGGCGATGGAGCGGCCACGTTGCACCCGCTGAAAGGGAACCCCATTAGACTTTGCCAACCCATCTAAACCTCGGAATTGCGGTGAACGCATCCGACCCACTGGAAGGAAGAGTTGATGCGGCGGCGCACTGGTCATCAACACGGGCACCCCTCCCAGATGACGAACATCCCCGTGGGATACAGCCAGGGTCGGCACACGATCGACTCCTCGTGATTGCAGCCATGGCAACACCACCGCCTTGGCAGTCGCCGCGTCCCCGGTATCCAACAGCAGGTCCGCAGAGCTACCTGGCCGGTCGATCCAGACTGCCTCGCCCGATCGGAATACCGTCACTGTGGCCGCCGGTTTACCGATGTGAGGCGCACCCACCATGAGCACGAGCCACAGAGCCGCCGCCCACCACCAGAGCTGTCGACGACGCTGGGTATCAAGACGGCACGAAGCCGCGACAACCCAAAGGATCGTGTAAGGAATCCAAACCCAACTGCCCGGTGAGGCCGCCGACCACCAGCCTCCGGGAACTGCCTCACAAGCTCGGCTCGCAGCCATCATTCCGTGCATGCCCACCCACGCGGCGGCATTCCACAGTTCGGTCCCCATCGGCAAGCCCATCGATAGAGCATTAGCAATGAGCACCAGGCTGCTCAAGGGAACCACAATCAGGTTGGCCACCAATGAAATGACGCTGACCAAATGGAAGCATTCTACCGACATCGGCCAGGACGCCACCAACGCGGCTAGACCGGTAACGCACCCTCGGCACAAACCCCGCTCAGCCCATTCCCAGGCCTGCCGCGTGCGCGACCACTGCGAAGGCGGCAGTAAGGGGTCCGGGTGCCAGGGACGATGCTCGAGCCACCAGGCCTCCCACCTCGAAGGGAAGACGGCCAACGCTGCCACCACCAAAAACGATAACAGGAAACCTGCCTGAAAGAGTTGCCCCGGCTCGGCGATCAAGATGAGCAACGCCGCCAGCGAGAGGGAATTAAGCAAATCACCGGGACGTTCCAGCATCCACGTTCCTACCACAACCGAAGTCATCACGGCCGAGCGAACAGCCGACGGTTGCCATCCGGTTGCCGCGACGTAGAACCAAATCAGTGGCAAGGACAAACCACCGCACAAGGCACGACTCCAACCCAGCACACGAAACGCCTGCACCAGCAGAACAGCGATCAGCGCAATGTGTAGGCCACTAATGGCAAAGACATGGAGTGTTCCCGAGCGCATGAATCCGTCATCCACATCGCCAGCCAAGCCAGTCCGCCAACCCAAGGCCATGGCCCAGATCAAGCGGGTCGCACCATCCTCGGGCAGTCCCTGCGCCAGGCGCGCTCGAGCCCAAGCCAGAAACCGCTCGCTCCAGGGCACCACGTCCGTCGCCCCAGGGCCCAACTCCCAATCTCCAGGAGCCTCGCATCGCAACTGGAGGCCGATGCCTTGTCGGCGAAGGAAGGTGGCGTAATCGAACAAACCTGAAGCCACCGGGCCTGGTGGTGCGGAGACTAGTCCAGATAGTTCAACGGACTGTCCGCGGAAAAACCGCCCATCGGGGACACCTTGACTGCTAACCATCAACTGCCCCGAAGCCGATTCCCAAGGTTTGTCTTGGGAGCGCCACCCAGTGACCTGAAGCCGGACGACAGTTCGTTCCACCCACTGTCCTTTGCGTTCGGACAGCCGCACAGAGGGCGTCTCGGCCAAGATCCCCCGCACCCGTCCAAGCTCACCGTGGCCATCCAGCCGCCATCTCAAATCATCCGGACCCAGTGGCCACTGCGTCGTCTGGTAGCTCAGTGCGCCTACACCGAAGAGAGCGAGGCTTATTCCTGCCGCGAACCCCTTGGACCAGAGTCCGGCCAGCGCCAAACCTAGCAACGCCACCGTGAGCGAAACCCCGCCGAAGTCCCCGGGAAACAACTCAGCCGACCAGATGCCGGCCGCAACACACAGAGCAGGAATGAGCAACGGACGACGCATGGGGCCTTGTCATGCATCGAACCATTTCCCGGAGAACCTGAAGGGAATTTTCGACAAACAAACAGAATGCTTCAGCCCGGACGTCTCCAACGCCACCAGAGTCCGGCCAAGGCCAAGCCTAACGCAGCACCTGCGCCATCAATCATCACATCCCAAGGGGTTCCGACTCGAGTCGGCACAAAGGTCTGATGCCATTCGTCGGATACGGCGTACATCACCGACAGCCCCCACGCCAACCCAGCCGCCCGCAGCGGCTGTGGGGCTTCGGTCGAACGACGCACGGCCAGAAAAACTCTCCAAGCCAACCAAGCCAGCACCGCATATTCGGACACATGGGCCCCTTTACGGATCAAGAAAATCACTTCGTCCATCCGCTCGCTCGAAGCCTCGGGCATCCACCAGCGCAGCAATGGACCAAGAATACGGGAACCCCTCTTTCCGGAACCGGAATCGGCGGACGCCCAGAAAATCACTCCCATCCACAGCACCAGGGGGCCCCAGTACCGGAGTCGTTGGAACACCCCTAACACGTTAGCGAGGGAAGCAAGCCATGGCCGAACGGAAAAGGGTAAAGGCTGCCCACGGCGACGACCTCAACACCCCAAGAGTTCGACACACTCCTGCTCCCTAAAAACCAAACACCGCCGCGCCAAGTTGCGCGGAGTAACCCCTTCAGTTTTGACCCCGACCGTCATCCACCGGCCAGTTGCCAATCTCGGTGTGCGGCTCGTTGTCGTTGTTCCAGCGTGCCCGCCACGTCGCGCTTAACGGATTCACCACCTCCCGGCGCAGCGCCGATTCGGCGTGACCGTCAGCGAACATGATGTTGCACCGCAGATTGTGGCGCTTGGCTGGCCACTGATCCTTCTCCTTCGGATCGATGTTCCCGTCCCATGAACGGTCTGTAAGGCTGTCGGCGATCATGATCATGTCGGACGGAGCCTTGACCCGACTCTCCGGCATCTCCGGTTGGCTGGGCGGATTAATGTCACCACCCAAGCCTAATTGCTGGCTCAGGTCGGGAGTGGGATTTCGCAGACCCCAATCATTGTATCCGAAGCTGAAACGGGTGCCTGAACCCGATGCCAACACCAAGTTGATACCCTGAGGGAAGGTCTTGTTAACATTGGTGTCCCACTGGGCCTCTTTGGGATTGGCCGGGCAATAAAATGAAGCGCGGTTGGTGCCCATCTCACCGAAGAGGCGTAGCGGCCAGAGATAGTAGAACTCGGGCACTTTGATGCAGCCGGGATATTTCTGGTAATTCTGCGTGTACATGGCCGTGGCGAGGCCCATCTGTCGCTGGTTGTTGATGCAACTAATGCCCAGAGCCTTGGCCTTAGCCTTGGCCAACGCCGGCAAGAGCATTCCCGCCAAGATCGCGATGATGGCGATCACCACGAGCAATTCGATCAGCGTGAATGCGGCATGGATGCGGCGCACAGGATTCGAGTCAGAGTAGATTAGCATGGCGACCGGAGGCTTTATCTGTCGGGAGGTTGTTGGATATTGAACCAGAGGAGGCCCAACTTCGCCATGCAAATGGCGCACAGCCACCTATTCCGAAACCACACACCATGGGCCCAGCGGTTGATTGAAACGCGTCCGTGCCCTCCAGCTTCCCAAGGCCTCTGAATTTCCGCTCTGGCAATCCACGAGGCTCAAGCTGTCTTGATCCACCCAATAAACGGCTACCTGCCCCCAGCGACGCCCCAGCGCGATCGCCTCGGCCACTGAACCAGTTGCCACGGCCCACCCAGGTTCCTGATGTTGAAAATCTGGAGATCCCCCGACGACACGGAAGCGCCACCACCCGTGGTAATTCAGATCGGCAACCAACCCCTTGTCGGCCTGCTGATTGACCGTCTCGGAGCAAACCTGGCCCCCCGGGTTACAAGCCGTGACGATCGTAAAACAAGGGTGGATGATTTCCTCAAGTCGGATCGCGCATTGAAAACGGACAGTCCGGTAGGCGGGATTCATAAACTTCCCCAGTCGATGGCCGAGATCGGATTGAGTGTCCATCGTTGGGCGCCTATGCCGTAAAAATAGAACCTTTCAGCAACGGTGCGGCGGGATTCCATCGATATGCACCAACGTGGCGTCGAGCTAGCCTCCATCAATTTCCAGACCGGAGCCCAAACCGAATCCCACGTGACTGCAGCATCTGTCCAAACCGGCAGCAGTCCTGTCAGGAGAAGAACTTAGAGGAATCCATAACGATGGAACCTCGAGCGATCGGTGACGGGAAAAGCTAGGAAGCCAAAGAGGCTACGACGCCAGCGGATCAAGGGTTCGGAGAACCGAGATTCAAAAACGCGAACACCAATGCCCCGATGATGATTAACAGCAAGACCCCTCCGACCGCGAAAAACACCTTGTTGGCCTTGTTCGACTTTTTCGAAAACGCCGCCCCTCCGACTGCAGCAGTTGTCCCAGCATCCCCAAGCTTCACCGTTTGCCGAGAAGCCTCAGTCTGCTTCTTGCCTGTTTCGAAGCGGAGTTGCACTTGACCCAATCGGAGGATTTGACCGGGGCGAAGGGTGGCTTCCTTCTCGGAAGCCAACTGCAATTCATTAATGAAACTGCCGTTGGTGGAACCCAAGTCCTTGACGATCAAATCATCACCCTTGAGCCACAGCTCGCAGTGGTTACTGCTCACGCTCGCCTCGGGAATACAGATGGCGTTCTCCCCCAGCCTTCCGACTGAAGCCTTTTCAGGTTTCACCTCGAAGCTGAGGCCGGTGAAGCCCTCTGTCAGAACTGTGAGTTTCGCCATAATGCGGTGTACCAATGTCTAACTACCCGTTCCGGGCAGAGTCAAATGCCGAATCCATGCCCTTGCAAAAGACTGTCGCTGGCGTAGACAGCTTTTGTCTGACCCCCTCGTTCATCTTGGGCAGATGAATCGATGGAAACTATGGACTGAGCGCACATCACCAGAGCGTCTCATCGCCCGTTTTGGCACAGCACGTCTCGTTCATTGCAATGGAGCGCGTTATGAACTCCGTGGTGGCAATGATTGGGACTTTGCTGCCGCTCAAGAATGGGTTGCCCATTTTCTTCACGAAGCAGTCATTGATCGGCCGGCTGACCCGCGAGTGTGTGTCCATCGACGCACACCCTCCCAATTGCCCGGGACCCAAAACCTT
>JAPLUH010000220.1 GCA_026397675.1 Verrucomicrobiota bacterium | reverse complement strand
CCAAGATGCGGATCGTTGCAGGGCAGCAACAAATCGTTCGACTCGACCGGGAAACCCGTGGAGAGATCGATGAAGCAACTACGCGGACGCTGTTGACCAAGCTCGAGAGAGCCCTTCCAAAAATCGCTGGTGTGGTGGTGGGCGACTACGGCAAAGGAGTCGTCACCCAGGCACTGCTGGACGGTATCCGGGATCGCTGCAAAGAAGCGGGTTGCTGGCTGAGCGTCGATCCCAAGCCCGTCCATCAACTCAACTTGCGCGGGCTTTCCTTGATCACTCCCAATCGCAAGGAAGTCTTCGAGTTGGCTGGCGTAGAAGACTCGGTCCGCGCAACCAATCCCATGTCCGACTCACCGCTTCAGGAAGCCGTTCGACGACTTCAGGAAACCCTGCGGCCCGCCCTGTTGCTGGTCACCCTCGGCGAATTGGGCATGCTCTTGTGCCGACGCAACGAGCCCCCCTTCCATGTCCCCACAATTGCCCGCGAAGTCTTTGACGTCTCCGGGGCCGGGGACACCGTGATCGCAGCCTTCACGCTAGCAATCGCGGCCGGCGCCTCGCCCGTCGAGGCCACCATCTTCTCCAACCACGCCGCTGGAGTGGTGGTTGGCAAACGGGGCACAGCCACTGTCAGCCCGGCCGAGCTTCTGGCCACCTTCGACACCCACGCTTGATCTTCATGAGACCCGCGATATTCCTCGATCGAGACGGGACGCTCATCCGCGAAAAGCACTACTTGCACCGCCCTGAAGAGGTCGAATTCTTTTCGGAGGCCGCCCCCGCCCTGAGGCGCTTGAGCGACGCGGGGTTTGCGCTGATCGTGGTAACCAATCAATCCGGTGTTGGCCGGGGCTATTTCACCGAGGCTGATGTCGATCGGGTCCACGCCCATATCCAGTCCGAAATGGCCCAAGCCGGCGTCAAATTCCTAAAATTCTATTCGGCCTTTGAAGCCCCGGATCAACCCAGCCGCGGACGCAAGCCCTCGCCCCAATTTCTCTGGGATGCCCGGGATGAATTTCAGCTCGACCTCCCGTCTAGCTACATGGTCGGCGACAAACGCATCGACCTGGAGGCCGGTTGGAATGCCGGAGTGAGGCGGAGTTTTCTGGTGCGCACGGGCTATGGTTCCGAACTGGAACGCACCGAAGGATCATCTCTGGATCCCGGGATCGTCGTCGATGGGTGGCTGCAAGTGGCCGACTGGATTCTGAGCTCGCGATCCAACGACTGAGCTAGAGTCTTCAGCAGCCCCCAACTTCAGCACTCGCTCGCCTCCGGGACTTCCATACGGAAACGGGGGATTCTCACCACGACGCAGCGCCCAGCATCGTCGACTCCCAGGTAGGAACCCTCGGCCACTGCCGTGTTGGTTCCGATAATGTGCCGACTATTGTAACTAAACTTGGTGCCCGGGGCGATCAACGGAGTCTCTCCGACCACGCCATCGCCCTCCACCACCAACACCGTGTCGTCCTCGTGGGTCACCACCCACTTGCGCCCACGGAGGGTCACCGGAACCGGAGAGTCATTATGGATGGAAATGAAATAGATGAACGAGTGCGGCTTGTCGGACTGGTCGGCCCGGAGACGCTGGTAGAGCAGGCGGTCCACCGTGACTTTCAGTCCTGGCAATTCGATCATTTCCCCAATGGTTCCCATCTGGCGGAACACTAGTCTGGAACAATTCGGTTGGCCAACAGCGGTTTACTGGACCGCCTGAGAATACGCGCTTGTTCGTGGCATCCCGGAGCCCGCCGGGATATCGTCACGCCCGTCGTTCGACACCATGCCCAGCGTTTATATCAAGACCTACGGTTGCCAGATGAACGAACGGGACAGCGAGGCTGTCTCGGTCCAACTCTTGGCCCGCGGCTACTCCCTGGCTTCCACCGAGAGCGAGGCCGACGTCGTCCTGCTCAACACTTGCAGTGTTCGCGACATGGCCGAACAGAAGGCCCTGAGCCGGATGCAAAATGTCATCGGTGCAGACCGCAAGCGCGGGAACAAAAAGATCTTCGGCTTCTTGGGCTGCATGGCCCAGAGCCGGGGGAGCGAACTCATCGACCAATTGCCCGGAGTCGACCTCGTACTCGGGACACAGAAAATTCACCGAACCGGGGAATACCTAGATTCGTTGCTGTCCGGTTCTCGCGACAAAGTCGTGGACACAGCCGATGAACCCGGCAGCGAGTCGGCCATCCGCGAGCACCTCGGCCACGGTGTCGGCAACGATTCCCGACCCGTCACTGCCTTTGTCAGCATCATGCAAGGGTGCAACCAACACTGCACTTTCTGCATCGTACCCTCCACACGGGGTGAGGAGCGGAGCCGCCCCATGGAAGACATCGTCGCCGAGTGCCAAGAACTGGCCTCCCGCGGGGTCCGCGAGATCACCTTGCTCGGCCAAATTGTCACCAGCTATGGCCGCCGGATGTACCCGGTGCTGGACGGCCGCAGCGCCTTCGTCCAACTCATCGAGGCAGTCCATGCCATCGAGGGCATTGAACGAATTCGTTTCACCTCGCCCCATCCCAAGGGCTACGGCGACGACCTAGTGGATGCCTACGGTCGTCTCCCGAAACTGGTGGAGAGTGCGCACTTGCCCGTCCAAAGCGGATCTAACCGTCTGCTCAAACTCATGCACCGAGGATACACCCGGGAGCGCTTCCTGGAGATTATTGCGAAGCTCCGAGCCGTCCGCCCCGACATGGGGGTAAGCACGGACATCATCGTCGGCTTTCCTGGCGAAACCGAAGAAGACTTCCAAGAGACGCTCTCTCTGTGCCAGCAGGTCCAGTTCGATCAGGCCTTCCTCTTCAAGTACAGCCAGCGGCGGGATACCCCGGCGGCCGCGATGCCCGATCAGATAGCAGAAGAGGTCATCGAGGAGCGCCATCAACGGCTCCTGGCTGAGATCAACCGCATAGCGATGGCCAAGTTCGAGGCCCTAGTGGGCAGCATAGTGGAGGTGTTGGTTGAGGGCCCCAGCCATCGCAACCCCGCGCGCTACGAAGGCCGGACCCGAACCAACAAGATCACCGTCTTCGAAGGATCACCCCGGCATCAGGGTCAGCTCCTCAATCTTCGCTTTGAGCGGGTGGGTAGCTTCACACTCTACGGCAACCCGGCCATCATCGGCCTCGATTGAGTCGTTCCCAACTGAGGAATACTTACCTCGAGAGCAGTACGAGATACTGCTGGAGGCGCCGTGATTCGACAGCATCGCGGCGTTTCTGATAAATCACGTGCACGTTGGCGATCATTCGCTGGAGGCACCGTCGGGGAGAAATGGGCTGCAACAAAATGGCGCTGTCGGAATCGGGCAGAGCAAAATGGGCCAGTCGTTGACGGGCCTCAGATCGAGTCACCAGACGCCCAGCATGGAAGGCGTCGATTAGCCACTCCCCCTGGGCATCCTGATAGCGACACAGAAAATGCCCCGGCATGCCAATGCCCACCACCGGGAGGCCGAGGCGACGGGCCACGAACTGATAGAGGCAACACAGCGTGATGGGGATGCCCCGCCGACGGTCGATCACCCGGTCTAGGTAACTGTTCTCAGGATCAAAGTAGTGCTCTGTATCGCCCCGGAAACCCTGTTTCCCGAAGAGCACCGCATTGAGGGCGGAAATCACCTCTCCTCCGTCTGAAGCCAATTCCACCGCAGGCTCCGCCGCCTGGGCCCACCAATCCAACTGGGCCTGATAAGCCTCGATGGGAGCCTCGGGATTGCGGGTCTTGGCCAATTTCCAGACGGCCTCCTCTAGGTCGAAGTGCTCGCCGTGCCCCGCACAGAATTCGAGAAACTCCCGGTCGGCATCCATCCGCGCCTGAGCGTCCCACAACTCGCGGACCCGGGCTCGGATCACCGGGTCCGGATGCACCCGGTGCGCCTTCAGCCAGGCCTGGGGGCGTCCTCGCGGTGTCAACTGCTCTCGAATTGCCTCGACCACCCCGCAATCCTCATCGGCCAACAAGGTCAGCAGCGCTTGCTGTCGAGCAACAGAAGGAACGGCCCCCTTATCGGTGATGATGCGATCCGAACTCATTCCACATCGAACATCTTGCCCGGGTTGAGAATGCCCTGGGGATCGAGTTCGCGTCGTAGACCCCGCATCACCCGCATGGAGGCATCGCCCAAGAACTTCGGCAGAAACTCCTTCTTGGCCACTCCAACGCCGTGCTCGCCCGTGATGGTGCCTCCAAGGCGAATGGCCTCATCAAAAATTTCCCGGAAGGCCAAATGAACCCGGTGCATTTCTTCGGTGTTCCGCTCATCCGTCAGGAAAGTCGGATGCAAGTTGCCATCGCCCATGTGCCCGAAGGTGCCGATGCGAAGCCGGTGCTTCTTGGCCACTTGATCCACAAAGCGAATCATCCGGGCGAGTTCGCTGCGGGGCACGGTGGCGTCCTCCAGGATGGTCGTCGGTGCTACCCGAGCCAGCGCACTGAAGGCCGACCGTCGGGCTCCGGCCAGTGCATTGGCTTCGGCCTCGTCGGCAGCCCGCCGAATCGCCAGACATCCGTTGGTCTTGGCGATCTCCTCCATGCGCGCCGCCTCGTCAGCCACCTGAGCCGGATGCCCGTCGGTCTCCATCAACAGCAGCGCCTCGCAATCGGGCAACCCGATCTTGGCGTAGTCTTCCACGCAGCGGAGGGTGGTGCGGTCGAGAAATTCCAAAGTGCAGGGAATAATCTTGGCGGCGATAATATCGGACACCGTTTGGGCCGCAGCGTCCATCGCGTCGAAGGTGGCCACTAGCGTCTGCTTGGCCGCCGGTTGCGGGATCAATCGCAAGAGGATTCGGGTGATCACCCCTAAGGTCCCTTCGCTGCCGATGAAAAGATCCTTGAGCGAATACCCAGCCACATCCTTCACGCACTTGTTGCCCGTAAAAAGAATTTCGCCGTCGGGCAGCACCACCTCGAGGCCCATCACATAGTTGCGGGTGATGCCGTATTTGAGCCCACGCAAGCCACCGGAATTCTCGGCCACGTTTCCACCGATGGTGCTGATTTTCATCGACCCCGGATCCGGGGGATAGAATAGGCCAACGGCCGCCGCGGCCTCGGCAATTTGCAACGTGGTCGCCCCCGGCTCGGTCAGGAGCGTCAGGTTGGCTGGGTCCACCTCCAGGATGCGGTTCATACGCACCGTGCACAGGACGATGCATCCCGGTACTGGCAAGGATCCCCCGCTGAGGCCCGTCCCGGACCCCCGCGTGACCACCGGCGTCTGGGTCCGTTGTGCCAACCGCAAGACGGCCTGGATGTCGGCGGTGTCTCGGGCGAACACCACGCAACCGGGTTGTTGGGTGAGTGCGGCCGTACCGTCGAAGGCATAGACCAGCAGGTCTTCGGCGGCGGTCAGAACCAACTCTGGCCCGAGAATCCGTATCAGTTCGTGAATAATTTCAGGGGAACACGCCATGGTTCAGGACTTGTTGGACTTGTGACAACGAGCTTTCCAGGCTTCCCAAACCACGGGCAGCACCGAAACAAAGATGATACCGAGCACAATTACCTCGAAGCGCTTTTTCACAAACTCCAAGCGCCCCAAGAACCACCCCGCCGGGAGGATTAACCCCACCCAAGCCACCGCGCCGACGGCGTTGAAAAACATGAAACGGGATCGGTTCATCGCCCCCATACCGGCCACGAATGGGGCAAAGGTTCGAACGATGGGAATGAAGCGCGCGAGGATCACCGTCTTGCCTCCATAAACCTTGAAGAAGTGATGAGTCTTCTCGAGGTACTCAGGCCGAATAATTTTAGGGAAGCGCGCGGTCAGGTAATTTCCGGAGAATCGCCCCACTGAATAATTCACCGCGTCCCCGATCACGGCGGCGACGATCATCAGGGCTCCGGCCACCCAGACATTGAGACCCGAAGCCGGGTTGGCTGCCACCGCTCCCACGGCAAAGAGCAGCGAATCACCAGGCAGCACCGGAGTGAGCACCAGCCCGGTCTCGGCAAAGATAATTAAAAAGAGAATACCATAAACCCAAGCCCCTTGATTACGAGTCAGTTCAAACAAGTGGTCTTGCAAATGCAGCACCACATCGAGAAAGGCCTTGAGAAAATCCATGAGGGGATAGCTTGGAATCGAGTGCGGTACTTCAGCGCCTGGCAGTCCGGCTTGAAGCATCCCGCACCTCGTCGACCTCTTGAGTCTCCAATCGAATGGACCGACGAATGAACACCCAGGCGATAGCCCAGACAAAGGGGAAGAACAACACCCCCAGCACCAACCACGACAGCGTAAAGCCAGCGACACGGTGGGCCATCAGTTCCGGGGTCAAATAATTCAGGAGCGGCAGCCCCACCAACGCCACCAGAAACGCACTCGCGCAGAGGATGGACAAGACCAACTGCCGCCGCATCAAACGGTGGAGGAAGGCCTCGGAATGAATGTCCCGGTAGGGATGGGCGGGGTCGGACATGAGCGCAGGATGGATCGAAAGGGCAACCGCCGTCCAGCACCCTACCCGACTGTGTCGCGCCTCGACGCGGTTCAGAATCCGACGCACCGAAACGGCCGACCCAACATCGCCCGAGCTCAGCCATCGGACTTTCGCAAGGCGCTCCATCAATTGCACCACACACCCAAGGACCCATCGGCCCTCACCGTGCGTGTGTTGCCGAACAACGGAAACTAAACCGTTGCTCTACGGACTATCGCTGTCCGTTGCTTTCTGGCTTGGCTCGCGGGCGGGATCGGCGCTCAATCTCACCACTCCCGTCCGACTCAATGAGTGATCACTCACCCCATTTTCTTTCTCGCGAAGCCACCGTGGCGGGCCCGGGATTTTCGCGGTGGTTGGTGCCGCCGGCAGCCATCGCCGTGCACATGTGCATTGGCGAGGTCTACGGTTTCAGTGTTTTCAACGAACCCTTGAGCCGACTCCTCGGCGGCGCTGCCCACGACCCCACGCGAGATTGGACCATCCCGCAAATCGGCTGGGTTTATTCCATCGCCTTGGTCTTGCTCGGGCTTTCTGCGGCCGTCTTCGGCAAATGGGTTGAGCGCAGCGGCCCCCGCAAGGTGATGGTCGCCAGTGCTACTTGTTTCTGTTCCGGACTCGTGTTGGCGGGCATCGGGGTGCAGCAGCACTGGCTGTGGCTGGTCTATCTGGGGTACGGCGTGATCGGCGGCATCGGGCTCGGCTTGGGCTACATCGCTCCGGTCTCCACGCTGATGAAGTGGTTTCCAGATCGGCCCGGAATGGCCACCGGAATGGCCATCATGGGCTTCGGCGGCGGCGCGCTCATCGGTGCACCTCTGGGTGTCACCTTGATGTCGTTCTTCAAGACGGCCACCGACCCAGGGGTCGCTGCCACGTTCTTCACCATGGCCGGACTTTATGCGGCCTGGATGATTTTTGGAGCCTGGCTCGTTCGAGTTCCCTCGGCCGACTGGAAACCCGAGGGTTGGCAACCCGCCGCCACCGGATCCAAGGCGGGACCCGGCAAGTCCGTCTCGGTGGACACGGCCTGGAAGACGCCCCAGTTCTGGCTGCTGTGGATTGTCCTGTGCATGAACGTCAGCGCGGGCATCGGCATCTTAGGCCAAGCCTCACTGATGTGTCAGGACTTGTTCGGCGTCAGCGCCGCGGTGGGCGGCGTGTTCGCCGGTTTGTTTTCGCTCTTCAACATGGGTGGGCGCTTCTTGTGGTCCTCCGTCTCCGACCTCACCGGCCGACGCACTGTGTTCGCGATCTACTTTCTACTCGGCGCGCTGCTGTATTCGCTCGTTCCGTGGACTCAGAAGATCGGAAGTCGATCCCTCTTCGTGGTGGTCACAGCTCTTATCATCTCCATGTACGGCGGCGGCTTTGCCACCATTCCGGCCTATCTCCGAGACCTCTTCGGAACTTATCAAGTAGGAGCCATCCATGGCCGCCTGATCACGGCCTGGTCATTCGCCGCCATCGTCGGCCCCCAACTCATCAACTACATCTCCACCGCGAAGAAGAAGGCCGGAGTGCCCGCGGCTGAAGCCTACAATAGCACCCTGTACCTGATGTGCGGACTGCTGCTCATCGGACTCATCGCCAACTTGCTGGTACGACCGGTGCATCCAAAGCATCATTTGGCGTCCGACTCCTGACTTTCGAACGTCATGCAACGTCTCTTGTTCATCGTCACCTGGATTCTGGTGCTCACCCCACTCTCTTGGGGTGTCGCCCGATCGATCCAGAGGTCGATGCCGCTCTTCGCTGCCAGCATGCCTATCAAGCCCATTCAGGCGGGATCGACAAACTCGACCACACCCGCCAAGCCGTAAGCGCGTTGCCCACCTTTCTCAAACCTCACTCATCAATCCCGGATCACCACCCACACCGATGAAACTCCTCACACCACTCCTGCTTGCCTCCGCGCTGTCGCTGACCACGGTGGCGGCTGAACCCAAGCACAACACCGCCCTCTCCGGCGGCAAACTCCCCAAGCCCGTCAAGGTGTCCCTAGTCAAGGTCGCTGGCGGCTTCGTGGACCCGGTCCGTGTCTCTCTAGCCCCAGGCGACAACAACCGCCTGTTTGTCTGCGAGCGAACCGGCATCGTCCGACTCATCAAGAACGGCAAAGTTCAGGACAAGCCCTTCCTCGACATCCATGAGACGGTAGTCAGCTCCTTTCTCGAACAGGGACTCTACGACCTCGAGTTTCATCCGAAATTCGCCGAAAACGGCAAGTTTTACGTCCATTACTCCGACATGTGGTTCAATGGCGCCGGATTCATCGTCGAGTATCAGGTCTCCAAAACCAACCCCGACAAGGCCGATCCCGAGTCCGCCCGGGTGGTGTTCCAAATGCCCCGCCCCTATGCCAATCACAACGGCGGCGAGATCGCCTTCGGCCCCGATGGCTACTTGTACATCGGTAGTGGCGACGGCGGTTGGGAAGGGGATGTACTGGGTGCCGGCCAAGACCTGAGCACCTGGCTGGCGAAGATCCTGCGCATCGATGTCAACCCGTCCCAGCCGGACCGCGGTTATTCCATCCCGAAAGACAACCCGTTCATCACGCCCGCCTCGCAGATGAAGCTCTTCGGTGTGACCGAGGAGGCCTTTAACAAGATTCACCCCAACGCCAAGCCCGAGATCTGGAGCTACGGCCTGCGCAATCCGTGGAGCTTCCAGTTCGACCCGAAGAACGGCGACATGTACATCGCCGACATCGGCCAGAATCACTACGAAGAGGTCAACTTCGAGCCCCATGGCAAGGCGGGCGTGAACTATGGTTGGAAGTTCATGTGCGGCACCCATCCGTTCCCCCTGCCCCTAGATGCCAGCGGCAAGCCGGACCTGGATGCAGTCAAGGATGCCCCGCGCGTGGGTGAGGCCCCCATTTGCGAATACAGCCATGTGGACCAGGGCAATTGCGTCATTGGCTTCGGTGTGTACCGGGGCTCCAAGTACCCTCAGATGGACGGCACCTACTTCTTCGGAGATTGGGGCTCCGGCAAGCTCTGGGGTACGGCGCGCGACGCCCAGGGCAAATGGCAAATGCAGGAACTGCTCAACACCAAGCTGATGTTCACCGGTGGCGGACAGGGTTCCGACGGTACCCTCTACGTGACCGACGCGAAGGCCAACTACGGTGGTCCGGCCGATCCGGCGCAGAATGAACGCGGAGCGGTCTGGATGCTCGTCACGTCAGACAAGGTTCCGGCGGGCGCAGAAGTGGCTCCTTTGGAGTAAGGAATCGTCACTCGCTCGTTCTTCTATTTAAAACCGTCACCCGGGGGCAAAGCTCAGGCTTGGCCCCCGGGCCTTTTTTAAGATCTTATCGCCGTCAACCAACTGAACGCCATGTTCCGGATAATCGCCCTAGTCTGTGCCCTCGCCCTGAGTCCGATGCTTCAGGCCGCCGATGCGCCCACTGCTCCCACCGGCCATGACCACGGCACGCCCAGCGGCGACTCCAAGGCAGCGGAACCTCAGGAATCCATGTTCCTTTCGGTGGATCCGAAGACTCCCAAGACCGCCCGCTTAGTGGTCATTTCGGCCTACAATGCCGTGAACTATGGCATGAACTTCAACGGATTTGCCAAGGGAGGCGCCCGCTACACCATCCCTCAGGGTTGGACCGTGTCGGTGATGTTCACCAACAACAGCCCGGTTCCGCACAGCGCCATCGTGGTCGAAAAGCCCGTGGTGAAGAAACTCCAGATGGGCGAACCCGCCTTCAAAGGTGCATCAACGCCTTACCCCGTGCGCGGCACCACTGGAAAGACCGGCGTGCCCTTCCAGTTCGTGGCCGACGAGGCCGGTGAATTTGCCATCGCCTGCGGATTTCCTTCCCATTCCGCCAATGGCCATTGGATCGCCTTCGATGTCAGCACCACGGCGACCGCCCCCAGTTTGCAGTTTGGAACCAAGGCCCCCTACGTGGCTCACTGATGTCCGAGATCGTCCTGAGCGCTCCTCAGCCCTTCGGCCCGCACGGAGTCTGCTTGGCCCTGGGCCTCTTCGATGGCGTCCACCTCGGGCATCAACACGTGGTCCGGCAGGCAAAGATCGACGCTCGGGCCCGTGGCGCGGCGACCGTGGTGGCCACCTTCGATCCACATCCCCTGGCTGTTGTCCGACCCGATAAAGCCCCCCGACTCCTGCAGTCGTTGGCCCAGCGTATCGCTTCCCTCGAGGCGCAGGGAACCGACGCCGTTCTCGTGCTGCGTTTTGACACAGCCATGAGCCACAAGAGCGGTGAGGAATTTGTGCGCGAATTGGTGAGCGGTTTCGGCGGGCTCAGAAGCTTCACTGTGGGCCAGGGCTTTCAGTTTGGTCAGGGCCGCAGTGGGAATGTTCCGCTCCTGCGCACGCTGGGCCGAGAACTGGGATTCTCAGTGAATGCCATGGCTCCCATTCATATCGGAGCCGAAATCGTGAGCAGCACCCGCGTCCGCAGCGCTCTGCGAGATGGAAAGCTCAGTCTGGTCGCCGAGCTCCTGGGCCGTCCTTACAGCCTCGCAGGCCCCGTCGTCCGCGGCGACCAACTCGGTCAGTCCCTCGGATTCCCCACCGCCAACATC
Organism: Verrucomicrobiota bacterium; assembly: GCA_026397675.1. Classification (GTDB taxonomy): domain Bacteria; phylum Verrucomicrobiota; class Verrucomicrobiia; order Limisphaerales; family UBA9464; genus SXXZ01. The sequence goes on along the minus strand of JAPLUH010000220.1, from coordinate 15,629 downwards.
GACGTGACAGGACTCGAACTCCCTCCCTTTGGAGTCTATGCCGCTCGAGCCCGCCACGCCGGCGGCGAATTCCCGGCCGCGGTGAATCTAGGACTGCGCCCCACACTCCAGTCCTCGCAACCACAGCTTCGCTTTGAGAGCCACCTCATCGGATTTCAAGGCGATTTGTACGACCAAGATTTGACCGTGGAACTGGTGAGCTTCCTGCGTCCAGAACGCCGGTTCGCTCACCTCGAGGCACTCAAGGCTCAAATTGCCAAGGACATCGTCGCAGCCCAAAAAGCCCTGTTCTGAACCCGGAAGGTGACCCGGATTCTTTCCGCTATTGCATCGGGAGTCCGAGCCGGTTCAGCGTCTTCCGAATGAACCCACGTCCCATCGTCGCTCTCCTGCTGTGTCTGTCCCTCGGCTCTCCAGCCTGGAGTGCGGACGCATCGAAGAATGCCGGTACCGGCAAACCCATTCCGTGGATCGCCCTCTTCGACGGCAAGTCCACCGCGGGCTGGCGCGGGTTTGGCAAACCCACCTTCCCGGAGCACGGGTGGATCGTGAAGGACGGCTGGCTAGCCCATGTCGCAAAAGGAGGCGGTGGCGACCTCATTACCGACCGGCTCTTCACTGACTTTGAACTGCGCTTCGAGTGGAAGATCTCGACGGGCGGCAACAGCGGCGTGAAGTACTTCATCGACGAGGCCCGTAAGGCAGCTATCGGCCATGAGTACCAACTCATCGACGATGCAGCCCATCCCGACGCCAAGCTCGGCCCGAAACGCCAGACCGCCGCGCTTTACGATGCCCTGCCGGCCCAGTCGCCCCGGGTCAAGCCGGCCGGACAAATCAACGAGTCGGCCATTCTCGTTCACGGAGATTCCGTTGAGCATTGGCTCAATGGCGATTGCGTCCTGAAATACCGGATCGGTTCCCCCGAACTCGCCGCTGCCAAGGCCGCCAGCAAGTTCAAAAACGAACCGAAGTGGGGCACCCGCTTTGCGACCCCTATTTTACTTCAAGACCACGGCGATGCCTCTGAATTTCGCAACATCCGCATCCGTGAACTGAAGTGATCCCCTTCGGCCGGTCTCAATGCCCCTCCAATTCTGCCCAAACCGCTTCCAGCCTGTCCCTCTGGCTTGTCGTGGGATCCTGGGATAGCCTGTCCCTAGATGACCCGTCTCCGGAGAATTCTTACGCACCTGTTCTTGGGGCTCTGCATCGGCGCGGCACAACTCTGCGCCGACGGCGCGGATGACGCGTTCATCCGCATTTATAACCTCATCCAACAGGCCGAGGCCCATCGAGAAACCGGGCAATGGTCTTCGGCCCGCGAAGCATTCACCGAGGCCCAGTCGGGCTTGGAGGTGCTCCGCCGAAATTATCCGACTTGGAATGAACGGGTGGTGGCCTATCGAATTCGCTACGTCGGCGAGCGCCTAGAGGCTCTTAAAAAAACTCCTGAGGCATTCAATAAGCCCTCCACCAACCCCGCAACTTCTGCGGCCGTGGCCTCCAATACGCCACCCGCCGTGGCCCTGGCTCCGAATGGTGAAGTAGTGGCCCAATTCGAGCAGCTCGGTCTCCAAATCCAGCGTCTTTCGAGCGACAAACAATTGCTCGAAGCAAAACTGCGCGAAGCCCTCTCCGCCCAACCTGCCCCGGTCGATCCGCGTGAATTCCAATCGGCCATCGAACGGATCACCGCCCTGCAGACCACCAACACGGTGCTTCTGGCCTCCTTGGAACAGCAACAAACCGAGCGCCGGAACCTCGTCGACAAGGTGGTCGCCGACGAGGCCCGAGCCGCCCTCGACGAGGCCAATAAGAGTTTACTGGAACAGAAGGTTGCGGCCGGGCGCATTGAAAAACAAAAGCAGGAGATCGAAACCAAACTAAAGAACCTGCAGGCCGGACCGCTGCAAACCCTTCAAAAAGAGAACTCCACGCTGAAACAACAAGTGACCGAGCTGAAATCCGATACTGAGCGCGGAAAACAGGTCGCTGATCTGGCTGCCAAACTCGCGCAACTCCAGATCAGCCTCGATGAGTCTAAGAAACGAAACTCAACCCTAACCTCCGAGAAAACAGGTCTGGAGCGGCAACTAGCAGAACTCCAAGCCCGCACCTCTGAGGAAAGCCTGGCGAAGATCCGACAGCTGGAGAACTCCTTGGCCCTCGCCAAGGCCAATGCGGAACACTCTCTCGCCAAAGCTGAATTAATCGCAGGCACGCTGGCCAAGGAGAAACAGACCCGCACCGACCTGGAACTGTCCAACCAGGCGCTCAAGACCAAGATCAACGACCTCACCCGAGGCGCAGAACAGCGCGCGGACGCGGTGAAAACCCTCGAAACAGCCCTTGCTGTCGAAAAGGCCGAACGCGAGGCCGTTCGAGCAGAACTCGCCGCCACGGAACGTAAACTAGCCAGCGCAACCACCGCTGCAACCAATACCACGGCCGTGAACGCCAGTGTGCGCACCACGGAACTGGCCTCCCTGCGGTCCGAGGTTTGGAAGATTCGCGCATCCCTCAAGGAGGGATCCTCCCGAGAGGCAGAACTCCGAACGGCCTTGTCCACGGAGCGCGAGTTTCGCGAACGACTGGACCGTGAAAAGGCAGCCCTCGAAAAGCGCCTGACCCTCGCCCTCAAGGCCGGTCCAGCCCTAGAGACAGCCGTGACACCCGTTGTAGTCAAGGACACCTCCAAGGCTTTGGCCAAGATGGAGACGCGGGTCCGAAAACTCGAAGAAGAGCGCGACGCACTTCAACAACGCCTCCAAAAACTGACTCAAACCACCCAGATTCGGCTGTCCACCGGAGCCACATGGCGGGCTGTTACGGCCCGAGAACAAGTCGAAGAGTTTCATCGCCGACGCCGTTGAACCGACACCCCTCCCAAGCTCTTATGGCCAGCAAGTTCTTCGTCCCCGGCACAAATCGCGCCCCCAAAGTGGGGGATCTGTTTGCCACCATCGCTCCTCGATATGATGTAATCAACGACCTCCAGAGCTTCGGAATGCACCGGCTTTGGAAGCAGCAAATGGTCGTCGAGGCAGGCCTCCAACCCGGAAACCACGCGTTGGACGTTTGCTGCGGGACCGGCGATGTCACCTTCCGCTTGGCGCGAAGCGGAGCCGACACTATCGGCTTCGATTTCAGTCACCCCATGCTCGCGGTCGCCGCAGAGCGAGCGGCCCAGAATCCATTGCCCACCGGTTCAGGCACGGTTTGTTTTCAACAGGGAGACGCCCTCCAACTCCCCTTTCCCGACCGGTCTTTCGACGTGGTGACCATTAGCTACGGCTTGCGCAATCTGGCCGACTTCCAGCGGGGCCTGCGAGAATTGACCCGGGTGCTCAAACCGGGCGGACGGTTGCTCGTCCTCGATTTCGGAAAACCCGACTTCCTGCCGTGGCGATGGGTCTACTTCCAGTATCTCGAGCGAATTTGCCCCCTTTTCGGGCGTATTTTCTGCGGAGACGGCGACACTCACGGCTACATTCTCGATTCCTTGAAGGCTTACCCTGCTCAGCATGGAGTGGACGCGGCCCTGCGAGAACTTGGATATATCGAAACCCGCATCCAGTGCTTCCTGGGAGGCACCATGACTCTCAACGTCGGTCACCGCCGGTGACCATCAATGGGAGTCCTGAGTGGGTGGGGTAAATTCCCGTCTGGCGATTCAACCAAAGATCCTTAGCCTATTACCCAAGCGTGATGAAGATCCTCTTCCTCAATGGTCCCAACTTGAATCTGCTCGGAACCCGCCAACCGGAGATTTACGGCCGGGACACCTTGGCCAGTATCGAAGCCTCTGTTCAGGTGCGCGCCCAAGCCCTCGGAGTATCGGTGGAGTTCCGCCAGACCAATGACGAGGGGCAATTGGTCACCTGGATTCAGCAAGCCAAGGGGGCTGTGCATGCCATCGCGCTGAATGCCGCCGCCTACACGCACACCAGTATCGCCTTGCGCGACGCCATCGCGGCCGTTGAGTTGCCGGTCATCGAGTTGCACCTCTCCAACATCCACGCCCGGGAGTCCTTCCGGCACCATTCGATGATCGCCCCAGTCTGCCGCGGGCAAATCAGCGGATTCGGTGCTTTGTCCTACATTCTGGCTTTAGAAGCGGCCGTTAATGTTAATTAGCTCACGTAAACCTTCATTTTCACTCAAGTTGACGTGAAAACGAACCAGAAGTGAGTCTTGACCTAAGAAGCTGAATCTCCCTAGTTTGCCCAACGCGACACGTAACTGTCACTTACGGAGGTTCCTCCGAAGCAGTTTCGGTTCGGCAAACAAGATCATCTTGAGGAGTTCCGCCCAATCCCTTGGAACGGCTCCAACCCCAAAAGCACTGTGGACCTGAAAGAAATCAAATCGATCATCGACTTGATGAAGAAGAACTCCCTCTCAGAGTTCGAACTCGAGGAGAAAGACTTCAAGATTAAGCTCAAGCGCCCCATCGGCGGATCCGGTCCGATGTTGGGAGGCCCGGTGGATGACCCCGAGTTGACGGCCTATTCGGCCTTGGCTCGTCAATCGGCTGCAACCGTGCCGGCACCCCACGCTCACAGCTCCAGTTCGGCCGGTCCTGAATCGGAAATTAAGAGCCCGATGGTCGGAACCTTCTACAACACCCCTTCCCCGGACTCGGCACCCTACGTCGAGATCGGCAGCGAGGTCGGACCCGACACCGTCGTTTGCATCTTGGAAGCGATGAAGGTTATGAATGAGATCAAGGCCGAAGCCCGAGGCATCATCACGTCCATGGTCGCAGAGAACGGCAAACCGGTTGAGTTTGGCCAGGTTCTGTTCAAGATTCGCCCGCTTTGAACCGGTGGCTACCCTGCCACCTGCTCTGAGCCATTCCAAATTCCGGGCACACTCGACGGTGTTGAGCCGTGCACCGGAAGGTTCCCGTACCTGTCATGTTTGAAAAGATCCTGATCGCCAACCGTGGTGAAATCGCCATGCGCATCATCCGCGCCTGCCGCGAGATGAACATCAAAACGGTGGCCGTCTATTCCAAGGCGGACGCCAACTCGATGCATGTCCAGGTTGCCGACGAGGCCATCTGCATCGGAGACGGTCCCTCGACCGACAGCTATCTTCGGATCGACCGACTCATCTCTGCTGCCGAGATCACCGATGTGGACGCCATCCATCCGGGCTACGGTTTCCTGAGCGAGAACGCGCATTTCGCCGACGTCTGCGAAAGTTGCAACATCCGCTTCATCGGACCTCGTTCGGCGGCCATGAATGCGCTGCACGATAAGTCCAGCAGCCGCGATCTGGCCAAGCGAGCCAAAGTCCCAACGCCTCCCGGTTCGGATGGCTTGGTCGAGACCGAGCAAGAAGCACTGACGGTGGCCAAGCGCATCGGCTATCCAGTGATGATCAAGGCCATCGCCGGCGGTGGTGGTCGCGGCATGCGGGCCGCCCACAATGACATATCGCTCATCAAGGGGTACCACACGGCTCGCACGGAAGCTGAAAAGGCGTTCGGTAATTCTGGGGTATACATCGAGAAATTCATCGAGAACCCGCACCACATCGAATTTCAGATCCTCGGCGACACCCGGGGCAACATCATCCATTTGGGTGAGCGGGACTGTTCCATCCAGCGCCGCAACCAGAAGGTCATCGAGGAGACCCCCTCGCCGCTGCTTGACCGAAAAGACCTCAAGGATTTGCGCAAGAAGATGGGTAAGGCAGCCCTGGCCATCGCCGAGATGGCTAATTACTCCAATGCTGGCACCGTGGAGTTCATTGTGGACGACTCGGGCAACTTCTACTTCCTCGAGGTCAACAAGCGCATTCAAGTCGAGCATCCCATCACCGAAGAGGTCACGGGCGTAGACTTGGTGAAACAGCAAATTCTCATCGCTGCCGGCGAGAAACTTTCGATCAGCCAGAGCGATGTGGTTCTCAAAGGCCATGCCATTGAATGCCGGATTAATGCGGAGGACCCCTTCAACGACTTCCGCCCAAGCCCCGGACGGATCGAGATGTATTACCCGCCGGGAGGGCCAGGAATCCGCCTCGATTCCCATGCCTATGCGGGCTACACCATTCCGCCCTACTACGACTCGATGATCGGAAAGCTCATTGCCGTGGGCAAAGACCGGACCGATGCGCTCAACAAGATGGCTCGGGCCCTCGGCGAGTTCATGGTCACCGGAGTCAAGACGACCATCCCCTTCGAGTTGGCCATTCTTCAAGATCCCGACTTCCGTCGCGGTCACTACACGACAACGTTCGTCGAACGGTTCCTGGGCGGCGCACGCCGCGAACTCATCCAAGACAAGGCCTGAGGCCTCGGGGCCTCAGTTTTAGTTCGGGTTCAGAAGAAAAATCGTTCGTTCGGTGCACTCGCTGCTTGGTCTTGGTGGAACCGTTGGCTAAACCGTGGGGGTGTCTTCCGATTCCCCGACGGTTTCCACCCGCTCCGCCTCCGCGGATTCGTTCCCGCCGCAGATCAAGTACATCATCAGCAACGAGGCCTGCGAGCGATTCAGTTTCTACGGGATGCGCAGCATCCTGACCTTGTATATCGCCAAGTACCTCGGTCAGGGGTCCTCGAAGGCCTCTGAAGTTGTTCATCTCTTTGTCTTCGGCGTGTATTTCATGCCGCTCTTCGGGGCCTGGCTGTCGGACCGGGTTTTGGGTCGCTACAAGACCATCCTCTTCATCTCCCTGTTTTACTGCCTCGGCCACGGGGTGTTGGCAATGGCTGATCTGGTGCAGACGCAGGAGAACAAGCTCTGGCTGCTCTACGCAGGTCTGGGGCTGATCTCCTTCGGTGGTGGTGGCATCAAACCCTGCGTCTCGGCCTTCGTCGGTGATCAGTTCCACGCCAATCAAGGACACCTGCTCCAGAGGGCTTACGGGCTATTCTACTGGAGTATTAACTTCGGATCTTTCTTCTCGTTCCTGGTCATTCCTCGCGTCGCCAAAGACTATGGATACGGCTGGGCATTCGGTGTCCCGGGAATCTTCATGGCTCTGGCCACACTGCTGTTCTGGATGGGCCGCAAGCATTACATTCACGTCCCTCCGGCCGGACCGAAGGGAGGCAGCTTCTGGGAAATGCTGTGGCATGCCCTCACCCATCCGGCCGGTCGCCGACAAGGAGCCGGCTTCTGGAGCGCGTGTGAAAACCGCTACTCGTTCGAACAAGTTCATGCCGCCAAAGCTGCCACCAAAGTGGCCATGGTCTTTGCGTTAATCCCCTTCTTCTGGGCGCTTTGGGACCAGAACAGCACCTCCTGGGTCCTACAGGGTGACAAGATGACCCCTTACATCTTCAGCGAAGGAACACTCGGATTCCCGATCGTGGGACCGGTCCTGCGCTTCATCATCGGCGACCGCATCGGTGCGGAGCAAATGCAGTCGATGAACGCCCTGCTGGTGATGCTCATGGTCCCAATCTTTACTTACGTGCTCTTCCCGGTCACCGAGAAGTCGGGCCTTCGGGTGACCACCCTGCGCCGCATGGGGGCGGGCCTCTTCCTGACGGCCATCTCCTTCCTCATGGTGTCGGTGATCGACCAACGCGTGTCTGGCGGCGAGACGTTGAGCGTCCTGTGGCAGACCTTGCCCTACATCGTGCTGACTGCAGGCGAGGTACTAGTTTCCAACACCGGACTGGAATTCGCCTTCCGGGAAGCGCCGGCCTCCATGCGCAGCACGATGATGAGTTTCTGGTTGCTGACCACCGCCTTGGGCAATCTGGCCATTGCAAAAGTCTTCGGGCTCAACGTGAAGGAACGCCTGGCCGATGGCACCGAGGTGCTGCATGTCTCCGGGCCAGCCTTCTTCAACCTGTGCGCGGCGATGCTCTTCGTGGTGGCCATCGGTTTCGTCTTCGTGGCCCTGCGTTATCAATACCGAGATTCGTCAAAGCCCACGTCAAGATCTTCAACCCATTGAACTGAAGCGACATTCAATCCACTGTAGACCCGGGAAATTCAGAAGTTTCACCACACGCCACACCAGCCATGTACTACATCCAAGGCGCCGATCAGAAGGAATACGGACCCGTTTCGGCAGACCAACTCCGCCAATGGATCAGCGAGAACCGGCTGAACCGGTTTTCTCCAGCACGGGCCGACGGGGAATCGTTGTGGAAGACTCTGGGAGATTTTCCGGAATTTGCAGAAGTCTTGGTTGGAACAGCGCCTCCGGCTTCCGAAGCGCCGCCGTCCGAACCCACCACCGTCAGCGCCGCCAACGCGTCGCCCTATGGTAGCGGTTTTCGACCATCAACCCCGGGCATCTCCGAGTCGGTCATCGACGAAAAGATTAAGGTTCCGGCGATCGGCATCATCACCACCGGAGGTCTGGGTGCTTTGCTTTCCCTGACGGGGGTCATCACCACGTTGTCGGGTTCCAACAAGAACACCGAACTCCCACCGGGCTTCCCCCCCGAGGCAGCCGGCTTACTCAAGAGCTACCTGTTGGCGATGGAGCCCTTCAATTTGCCGCTCAACTTGCTGGCCCTGATCTTGTCAGTGCTGACGCTGATGGCCGGCATTAAGATGCTCCATCGCCGTTCCTACGGCCTGGTGATGGCCGGGGTGATTGTTGGCATGATCCCCTGCCTCAGCGGTTGCTGCTGCACGGGCCTGCCTTTCGGCATTTGGGCACTGGTCGTCCTCAGCAATGCGGAAGTCCGCAAATCCTTCCACTGAGTCCACTCACGCAAAGCCCTCAGGGACCATGACGGCACCCCCCGTGTTGCCCGGCTCCCCGGAGCCCGCACCCTCACCTTCACCGTCCATGGGGGAGCCAACCGCTTTGCAACTGGGGGCGAACCGGTGGAACGTGCCGCTCGTTTCAGCTCTCGCAGGCGCGACACTCCTCGCCTTGGGCTTGCTCTGGCGCTTTGAACCTCAGGGGCAGATTTTCTTTCCACGCTGCACGTTTCACCAAGTGACCGGACTGCTCTGCCCGGGATGCGGGGGATTGAGGGCCACTCATGCGCTCCTTCACGGAGAACTGCTGGCGGCCTGGCGACTCAACCCACTGCTGGTCGCTTCGCTACCGGTGGCCGCATGGACGGCCCTAGCTCTAGCCATTGAACAGCGAACCGGACTGCGCCTTCCCACTCCGTTGGCTATCCGCCGCCTCTGGGTGGTCCTATTGGTGCTGATCGTCGGCTTCAGCATCGGCCGGAACCTTTAATAACACCCACGGCGCAACCCTATCCCTGATGGGTTCCACGATGCCGTTCGTAGGCATGGACGATGCGCTGGACCAGCGGATGCCGGACGACATCCTTCTTCTCGAAGCGAATCAGGGAAATGCCCTCGACGTCCTTCAGGGCCGACTCGGCCTCCACCAATCCACTGCGCTTGCTGCGGGGTAAATCGATTTGCGAGGGGTCTCCAGTAATGACCACCTTGGAACCGAAACCGAGGCGGGTCAGGAACATCAGCATTTGTTCGGTTGTCGTGTTCTGCGCCTCATCGAGAACGATGAAGGCTTGGTTCAAAGTGCGGCCACGCATGTAGGCCAGCGGAGCAATTTCGATGACTCCCCGCTCCATGTTCTTCTGAATTTCCTCCGCCGGCATCATGTCCTGAAGTGCGTCATGGAGTGGACGTAGGTAAGGATCGAGCTTTTGGTAAAGGTCGCCCGGAAGGAATCCCAGAGCTTCCCCGGCCTCGACGGCGGGTCGCGTGAGAATGATGCGCCCAACGCGAGCATCCTTCAGCGCGTTGACTGCCATGGCCATGGCCAAGTACGTCTTGCCGGTGCCTGCGGGGCCAATGCCAAAGGTAATGTCATGCTCCCGGATGGCCGTGACATAGCGCTGCTGGCCGACGGTCTTGGGCGTGATGGCCGGCTTCTTGAGCGAGGTGCTGATCTTGAGATGGAAGAGCGCCTGAAGGGCGGCAGGTCCATCGTTCTTCACCACCTGTAGGGCGTGGGTGAAATCTCGAGCCTTCACCGGGGATCCGTCCTTTTGGGCCGCCTCCAGCAGTTGGAATAATTTCACTCCGCGCGCCACGTCTTCGGCCTCGCCCTCCAACCGGATCCACCCATCGCGAGCCGTCGCCTTGAGGCTCAACTCCTCTTCGAGGGCATGAAGGTTGCGTTCATCACCCCCGAGCAACTGGAGGGCAGCCCGGGCATTCTCAAAATGGAGGGTCTCAGTGGTAGTGGCCATGTCTTGCGTCGATTGAATATTGGCAACCTGGGGAGTTTGGTCACGGAAAAGGAAAACCCCTTTAGTCCTGTGACAACTTCACTTCAGCCAAGGAATGAAAGCACCCAACGCTCAACATCCAGGGCATGCAGGACACGGGTTTCATGGAGTCTCCAAGAACGTGGTCGCCGCCAGGTGACGACGACGAGTTAGTTCCATCGGAGGCAATTCGCACACATCCCCCAGGCAGTAGCGATTCCGGGCCACCCATTGGTAAACCCATCGGGTCACTGCATAGAATCCCGGGGTCACCATCAGGACACCCATCGGCCACAGCCAAGCCACCCGCCGGCACATCCAAGCGATGGCGACGGGGCCTCCTAGGATCAGGCCGTCGGGTGTCAGTAGTTTCATCTCTGTCGGAAGTTCACCGGCAGCCAATCCCAACCGGTCCCGGACCCAAGGAGCCTGCAAGGCCGCGAACTCGATATGCCGAGATTCAAACACCCGTCGCCATTGGCGGATCGTCGCCCGACACACCGGGCAATGCTGATCGTAAAAAGCCCATGCCCTGGACGGTCGCGAGAACGAAGTGTTGTTTTCGGTCATGGCAGAAATGGTTTCTTTGGGGAAATTCAGATTATTCGGAGGTCAATCCCAGCAGCTTGCGCGCCTTGTCACCCATGCCGAAGAAGCGCTTCAGGACCGAGGTAGGCCATCCTCGGAAGGTGGCGTACCAACCGGCTGTGGTCGCCAGGAAATTGTGCATCTCGCGCAGGCGATCCTCGCTGTAGCCGCCGGTGGTCGCATCTTTTTCTGCCTCAGCAATGCACTCCCGCAAAACCGCCATGGTGGGATCAAACTCACGCCGTTTGCGCTCATCTACAACGATTCGGAACATTTCCCAGACGTCCTTGAGGCTCTCGAAATGGTCACGCCGGTCACCCGGCAAGTGGACCAATCGGACAATACCCCAACCTTGGAGTTCCTTGAGGCTGGTGCTCACATTGGATCGGGCCACTTCCAGTACTGCCTGAATTTGCTCGGCATTGAGCGGCTCGGGCGACAAGTAGAGCAATGCATGAACCTGAGCCACCGTCCGGTTAATGCCCCACTTGGTCCCCATTTCTCCCCAATGGAGGATGAAACGCCGCTCGGCATTGGACAGTTGGCTCAGCGACTTCATTTCTGTTTCTACAGAAACATCTGATTTCCAAAAAGTCAACCTGCGCACCGCGCCGGCCGACCCAGCCCTTAACCCGGTCGTACCCGATGGGAGGTCTAAAAAAGGGCTAACAAAACCGAAGTGGAATAAAGGCAGTGACAGGTCTGGAGGGAGAACCGTTGGAGTCAAAGACGACACCGCTCCTTCAGCAACAGGCCAACACGCAGGACGGAAAGCCAGGGTTCCTTGATTTCTTCATTGCAGCGGCGGTGCTCCTGATTGTTCTTTGGGTATCGGCCAACAGGCCGGTTCGACAATACGACGTGAAACCCACCGACCTGCGGGGAATTCTCCGCTACATTCCACGCTTCAGGGAAAAGGTCTTCATCCTGGCCATCGATGGATCCATCGTCACCGACGACAACTTCCCGAACCTCCTGCTCGACATCGCGGTCCTCCGCTCGCTGAACATCCGAATCTTGCTTGTGCACGGTGCTGCCAAGCAAATCGCGGCGCTGGCCGTGGAGCGCGGGGTCAAGGCATCCAATCTCGATGGCACCGGCATCACCGATGCGGAGACCCTGCAACTCTCTCTCAATGCCGCCAACCGGCTCACCCATGAGATCCTTGAAGGGTTGTCTGCCAACGATCTCCGCGCGGTGTCCACCAATGCCGTTATCGCCCATCCGCTCGGCATTGTCGGTGGCGTAGACCACCAGTTCACCGGCAAGGTGGAACGGATCGATGTCGAAATGCTCCAAAGCCTTTTGGCCCAAGGCATTGTGCCCGTCATTCCGCCCTTGGGCTTCGATGGCGACGGAAAGACCTACCGGGTGAATTCCGACACCATCGCCTTCGCCCTGGCCGAGCAACTCAAGGCCACCAAGCTCATTTTCCTCACCACGGTCGACGGGCTGACCCGCGACGGACAATTGATTCGCCAGATGATCGTCGGCGAACTCAAGCAGATGCTCAGCCGGATCCCATCGGACTGGCCGATCAACCTAATTTCCAAGGCCCGCCAGGCAGTCGCAGCCTGTGAGGCGGGGGTGCCTCGAGTGCACATCATCAATGGTGAGGTCGATGAAGGGCTCTTGGCCGAAGTCTTCAGCAACGAAGGCATTGGCACTCTGGTGTATGCCAACGAGTACACCCAAATCCGGAGGGCCTTGAAGAAGGACATTCGCGCACTCCTCAACCTGACAAAAGACTCGGTCGCCTCCGAGGAACTGGTTAAGCGCACCCGTGCTTCGATCGAGAAACAGGTCGGTGACTACTACCTGTACGAGATCGACCGGAACCCGGTGGCCTGCGTGGCTCTCCATCAATACCCGGAACAGAACAAGGGTGAACTGGCCTTCCTGTACGTGGCTCCCAGCCACGAAAACATGGGGATCGGCTCAAAACTCATCCAGTTCGTTGAGGCGCGAGCCCGAGAGCAGGGGTTGGCTGAACTCGTCACCCTCAGCACTCAAGCCTTCACTTACTTCATCTCCAAGGGTGGGTTTGTGGAAGGAAGTCCCAGCGATCTGCTCCCCGCCCGACGGGAACGTTACGACGCCAGCGGCCGCAAATCCAAGGTGCTCATCAAGCGCCTCCGGCCCGCAGCATGACCACCCCTCATGGCCGGTGGTTCTCAGTTTGGGGCTTCCTCGTCGGGGTTTGCACTCTCTGTCTCCGGTTGGCGGGCGACGCCAATCCGGAACCTTATCCTCAACCCACTTCCAAAAAGGGGCTTCAAGTCCAGATGGTGGACGATGCGATCGCCTTGGGCATCCGCCATGCCGCGCTCAATTTCAACCTAGGCCAACTCATCGATCCGCGGGGTGACACCAACAATCCGGCGATCACCCGCGAGGGGCGAACCCACCACTTCCAGCGGGGATACCTGGAGGCTATGGACCAACAAATCCGGGCGCTTTCGGAGCGGGGTATTGTGGTCTCGTTAATCCTGCTCAACTACGAGAGCGCCGATCCGGATTTGCGCCGAATCCTGCTGCACCCGGCTTACAGCACGCAGTGTCCGAATCACTTGTCCGCTTTCAACACCATCACCCCGGAAGGTCGAGCTTGGTATGAGACCTCCATCCAGTTCCTGGCGGAACGCTGGAGCAGGCCCGACGGCCGTCACGGCCGGGTCTGGAATTGGATCGTCGGCAATGAGGTCAACTCGCACTGGTTCTGGTCTAACCTCGGACTCACTTCCTCTGAGTCGTTTGCGACCGACTATGAGCGAACGGTCCGCCTCACCCATCAGGCGGTCCGCCGGCACTCAGCCCATGGGCGAGTGTTCCTCTCCCTCGAACATCACTGGAATATCGCCTATCCCGGCGGTCGAGAGGGCCAAGTCTTCCCGGGACGCCCCTTCCTCGAACACTTCGCCAAGGCGGCCCGGTCCGGTGGAGACTACGACTGGCATCTGGCGTTCCATCCCTACCCCGAAGACCTCTTCAATCCACGGTCCTGGCGGGATGCCAGCGCTCAACCGGATTGGAAGACCACTCCGCGAATCACCTTTCGAAACATTGCGGCTCTCGGGAAGTTTCTAGGGCAGCCCGAACTCCAATTCCAGGGACGCACTCGACGGGTAATCCTCAGCGAGCAAGGCTTCCACACCCCGGAGGGTCCGGAGGGCGAAAGCCTACAAGCTGCAGCCTATTGCTACGCGTGGCATCAGGTCGCTGGCGAAGCGGGTATCGATGCGTTCATCCTCCACCGCCACGTGGACCACGCCCACGAAGGCGGCCTACGTCTCGGACTCTGGACCCACACTTCGGGTTCGGTGGCGACACCCGACCGCCGCAAACCCATTTACGAGGTGTTCCGGAGGGCTGATACGCCCGAACGAGATGCGGCCTTCGCCTTCGCCTTACCCCTCCTGGGAATTGAATCCTGGAACCAACGGGCCCAAGCCCGCTGAAGGCCGCACGAACGGACCTGCCGGACGGGACGTCCGCGACTCCGCAGGCGGCGCATAGGGATCGTCAAACCAGGGCACATCCTTGCCGGCAGCCGTGTCGGAAAACCAAGGTTCCGGGGCAGCCACAAACCCTAATTCTGAGCCCTTCCACGGGAACCAAAGCCGCTCCGCATGCAGGGCATGAAAAGGGACCTGAAGAAACCTCCGTTGAGCCTCCGAGAGATTTCCGACCACAAAATCGAGGTAAATCCGCTCGTCTCCCCCGTAGAGTTTGTCACCCAAGATCGGATAACTGAGGTGCGACAAGTGGATGCGTATTTGGTGTTTTCGCCCTGTGTCTAACCAGACTCGGACCCACGAATAAACCTCCTTCTCGCGCTCAAAGTGCCTCTCACAGCGCCACCGAGTTCGAGCGGCTGCGCCATCCGGCCGAACACAGTCCTTGATAGCGACCGAACTGGAAACCTCTCGCCCCAAAGGCGCATCAATGGCCCCCTCGCCCAGTGGCATCTGACCACGAACCAAAGCCACGTACTCCTTGGTCACCAAGCCGGCCGCCCACAACGCACGCAACTCGGCCCCGGCCTCATCCGTCTTGGCGAAAACCATCACCCCGCCCGTCTCTCGGTCAAGGCGGTGAATCATGTGAGGCTCAAAACCCAAATGAATCCGCACCCGACTGACCAAGCTGGAAAATTCGTCACCCTTGGTCGGATGGCAGACCAAACCCGCCGGTTTGCGCAACACCAGCAAGTCTGCATCTTCGTGCAGAATCTCAAATAGGCTCACCATCCCGGGTGGCCGCCGGTCATGGCCCGGTCCAGGTGGGTGTAACCGCCATCGACATGAATCCATTGACCCGTGATATGGCCCGCTCGCGGAGAGGCCAAGAATACCAAGGTCGCAGCAATTTCGGCCGGTGAGGTCAATCGACGCCCGAAGGGAACCATCCGCTCGATGGTCTCTCGGGCCGCCTGCGGATCCAGCTGCGAGGCGAACCAGCGCTGGTATTGGTCCGTGTCGCATTCGGCCGGGATCACGGCATTCACCCGAACCCCATGCGGTGCCAGAGCCACGGCCCATTCGCGAGTGAGCGCATTCACCGCCCCCTTGGCGGCTGCGTAACCGGAGGTGCCGCCCTGCCCTGTTTCTGCCACCTTGGAACTCAAGTTTAGGATGCACCCGCGGGACTGACACAAAGCCTCCTGCGCATGATGAGCCAAGGCAAACACGTGCAGCAGGTTACGCCGCAGCGAGGCCATGAAATCGGTCGGGGACCCACTCAAGGACACGCTGTCGTTGACACCCGCATTGTTAACCAAGACATCCAGACGCCCCGCCACCCGCAGCACGGAGGAAATGAGTTCCGAGCAAAACATCGGATCGGCCAAATCTCC